>CAYTLV010000102.1:0-4774 GCA_964438445.1 uncultured bacterium
GCGTAACGCATCTTGTATAATCCATCACTCAGCTGATGATAAAGCTCAGCGGAGATATATGGGTCGATCTTGAGCTTGGGAATATCGTAATCCAACTTGGCTTTATAGCGCATGAAATTCGATATCCCTTCGTCTTCATCATAATTGGCGATCATGATCCTGACGGATGGTGTATAGCGATCAATCTTGTAAGAGACACCGGTGTAAAATGCAAAGCGGTGAATATACTCTGTTGGATCATCCGTTTTAAAGTTCATAACCAATTTATATGAAGCACCCAAATCCATGTACTTCAGCGGAGAATATTTTACTTCTGCTTCTATTAAGAACTTATCAAGTTCGAAATAATCAAATCGCAGTTCGGGTGTAAGATAGAGTTTCACTTTCTTGATAGGAGAGAACCTGACAGTCGCTGAGGGACGGAGTTCAAGGTCCGCGCTCTGTGCAGCAAAAACAGCACTCAATAGCATGAGTCCGATGGAGATTTTTATAAGAACTTTATTCATTTTCATTTTTTTCCTTTATGTAGGGGATATCATCTTCAAAATAGTAAAGTTCCATGTCAGCAATATCCCTAAGATAATCGATCTTTTTAACCGTAAAGCGCGTAATATTCAGTCCGGTACGCTCTCGAATATCTTGTAGAAGCAGGGTTTCGTCATTTTTGTTGATCAACTCGATCTTTTCATAACGCAAACGCATTGCCACTTCTTTGCGAGGATTTAGAATTTTTTCAAGATAGTATAGACCGACAAAAACGGCGCCATTGGTAAGAAGCAATTCAACATAACTCACTTTTTTATTGGACAACGCATTGATCACGGATACACCAATAACAACGAAAAGAAAGGTCATTTCTTTGATTGGAATTGGATCGGTACGATAACGAATAATGCCGAACACTGCAAAAAGACCCAATGCAAATCCCAGCTGCAATTTCACGCTATTCAGTAAGAAAGTCAGGAGAAATACAGTGGCTCCGATGGCTATATAACTAAAAGCAAATTCCTTAGAATTCCCACGCTTATTGTAAATTTTCCAGACAATCAGAAATAGTATCAAGGCGTTAAAAGAAAAGCGCAGTAATAGTTCCAGCGTGTCCGCCACATTGATCACCCGTATATCCAAAAAGCGTAGATTCTCGAACAAATCGTTCATAGCTACACCCGTTGAAACCGAATCTTGTGCAAATAAAAATCCCATTTTAGCCCTTACATGTTATAAAGATCAGGTTTGTCCATTATCTTACCAATATCCCGGATCTTTTGTTTAAATCTATTTCTTTTAATTTTTGTATCTGTTAATGCCCGTCCGATACAATATTTACTAAAGCCCGATGATTTTAATCTGGCGTCTCTCAAATACATTTTTAAAGGAGAAGAATTATTTCCCCTTTCAGACTTGAGTTCCAAAATCACAAGGCCATCCATTGCAATTGATTTATCCTGTCCCATAAACTTGATATCAACATCAATGGTACAGCGCTCAGAAAAATTCTTATTTATCAAGGTTAGTCGAGTAAATTGATTCTTTAGAGATAAACCCAATTGTTCATCGCCAAAGATAGTTCGTTTACGCAGGAACGCACCCTCATCTTCATTAAAATCGGTCAATTTTGAGGTCGATTCCACTCTCTTTTTAATTGTTCTTCCTTTATTATTCTTGAATTTAACCTCAAGAAAATGATCATCGGAATCCACATAATCACGATGGCGAATCTTATAACGGTTCAATTTCCCATTGTGATGAAACGTATACATTTTATTATCGACTGTATCAAAATACTGGGTTGCATACTGTTGCGATTCACGATCTTCAATGGTTTGGACTAAATAATCCTTCTTGATCACTTCAAACAAAGCGGGTAATTCCGAGACATGAAACCAATATTTTTTATCAATACGGTTCATCATGCGAACCTTTGTCGCCTGTTCCAGAGGTATTTGTTCAAATCCGTGACCAGATAATATGTTATTGGATGTACTTTGCATGTTGTGTATCAATCAGTTTTTTTGTTTTAATAATCTGTAAATATAACTTAGAACTATTATTAATTCCTAACTTCCTTTATTTCAGGAGCATAAGTTTTTGCGTTGACATTTGCGACCCGCTTTGAAGTACGGCAATATAAAGCCCGGAAGCAAATTGGGCGGCATTCCATTGATAAGTATAATACCCTACAGCACAACTCTCACCGCTTAGCAGAACATCTACCAATTGTCCAGATGCATTATAAATGCGTAATGACACCTCACCGGATTCCGGAATAGAGAAGGCAATAGTCGTAAGAGGATTAAAGGGATTCGGATAATTAGGTTCAAGAACGAAATCCGAAGGTGTCATCAAATCGGCTCCATCATCAATTGATGTTAGATCCAAAATATTCTCTGTAGAAAATGTGGGCGTCATGTAATTCCAGTCGCCAATGCCATTTTCATATCGTCCCATAGATATATCTTCTGTCTGTGCGCCAAAAACGATCTCATCAATCACTTCTGAACTAGGATTTGTGAGATAAATAGCATCACCTGAAGCAGACAGTTTAAAATTGGCATGAAATTCATCGGCATCTTCATCGCTATCAGCCCAAACAATCATATAGGAATAAGCGGAAATAATCGTATCCGGAAAGGTCCATTGCGTTAGATCACTGGCATCATCGCTCATGCAATAACCCAATAGCGAGATATCATTTTCAGTATTATTGTAAAGCTCGATCCAGTCGTCATAATCGTCATTGGCATCTGCGACTGTCGTTTTGTTATCTGCCATGAACTCATTTAATACCAATTTTCCCGATATATTCAGTCCATATACACTATACTCGGCTCTTTCGGGCATAAAAGAAGCGGCATCAGCATTTTCAGAATAAACATAGTATTCAAGATAGCTTGAGTTTGCGTTTAATTCAACGCTATATATGCCATCGCCAGAAGTAGCATCTTCATGACTAGCATCATCAAACATATTGATTTTCGTAAAGGCATCATTAACTGAGCTTCGATAGCAAAATTTTACCGTATCACCTGAAGACACCTCACAGGTAAATGTAACATCATCACCGATCGTGATATCTGTAGGTGAATACGAAAGATTTGAAATACTGGGTGCGATCGGAGTGAAATCGTTATGCGTGTTCAAATAATTAACACGATTGTCCATGAGTTGCGTTAACCCGACAATGGTGCTTGTTTGCCCCGGGTGACTGGAAGCAACGGAAATTGAAGCATCTACATTATTTAAAAAGTTATTATATGTATAAAATTTATTGGGATCATTCTGAACCTCAGTGTCAATGATATCTTGCAATTCCAGGACTCTATCTCTATAGGTACCATCTGTAAAATAATCTTTTATAATGGTTTTGATATGAGCTACATACATCTTTTTATAGCGCTCATTTGAAAGAATTTGCTTTATGATAGGATATGAAGAACTACTTTCATTCATGTAGGGATTCAATTGCTGCATACCTGTAATGGAGATATCAGAACTACCACTAATTTTTTTAAACCCGCCAAAGCACATATTTAAATCCCAAAGTATTGGATTAAAGCGACCAGCATTATCCTGACATAAATAATAATTATGTTCTATATTGATCGGGGCATCAAGGTTTGCCAATAGATTATCAAATGCTAACATCCATAAATGACGATCTACATTTAGCACATCTTCAATCGATGAAACATCATTATTAAACACATTAAGAAAATTGACCAGTTCATCCCATCCCTCATCTGACTCCATTTCGTAATAACTCGCATAGGCAGAACTCAATGATCCCGCATATCCCCAAATCCCAATTCTCGTGTTTCGGTTTGCATGATCAGGTTCTCCTTTAAAGAAAGGGTTCGTCTTGCTTCCAAAATAAGTTTTTGCAAAATACTTGTCTACATCTTGATTACTTGTATACAAACCAATATAGGTTCCGTTAATCGTTACTTTGGCAAAATTGGAAAACGAAGCCGGCATATAATTTCGGGCGATTTCATAAGCCATTACCTCTCTAACAAAACTAGGGTCTTTGTATGCATTGGATAATTTCAGAGTCCCGAAATTATCATATTCCTGATCGCCGATCATATAATCCAATTTAATATTCAGTGAGTTTTTTGCGTTTTCCGAACTGTAAGAGCTGTTACCCTTATAACGGACACCCACAGAATCGAATTGTATACCGTTAATGACAGCTGTACCCAGCAAGCGTTCCTCATCACCGGCGGCGTAAAATTGATCTAAAAGATAGTCCCAATTAAATTCTTGAAATGTTAATTCAACGGTTGTAATATTATTAATATCATAAAGATCCTGAGCAAAACCGACCACGCAAATGGACAGAAGCAATAAAATAAGTGATCCGGTTTTCTTCATCATGTTCAATTTCCCTAAAAACATTTAATACATCTATATGACAGTGTGTATTTCAATTCCTTGCGCAATTATTTCAACAAATAATAAATATGTAAGGATTTACATTCCTGTGTTCATATTGCGCAGCATCCATGACTGAATGTTATGCAATCAATCGGCATAGCTTAATATATCGACAGAAAGGTAATGACACTTGATATAGAAAAGCTTTTTTTATTACTACCGGGCGTATAAATGCCATCCTCATAATAGCCATCTTTTTCACTACCTGAACAACTACCACCGGTATAAATATCATACTGAATATCGCTTGTCAATTCAGAAGAAGAATACACAAAAGAGCTATAATATTTTGCTGATTCGAAATCTACAATACTTTCTCCATCCGAATTTTGAAGAT
>CAYTLV010000102.1:4874-6604 GCA_964438445.1 uncultured bacterium
TTTTAAGTTACTATTTACTTTATATAGACAAGGAGTACGCATGTTGCGGATCGATGGAAATTCATTGACGATGGATGATGTTATTCGCGTTGCCCGTGAAGGTGAACGCGTTGCACTTTCGAATACAGCCCTACCGGGTATAAAAGCTTCCCGTGAATATGTAAAGGAACTGCTGGAACAAAAAGCGGTGGTCTATGGCATTACCACGGGAGTGGGTGAACTTTCATCTCATTACATTCCACCAGAAAAGGCCATACAATTACAAGAAAATCTTATTCGTTCACACGCTGCCAATGTGGGTGAACCGCTCGAACGAGATACCGTAAAAGCCATGATCCTCTTGCGCGCCAATGCTTTGGCAAAAGGTTATTCCGGCGTGCGTGTGGTGCTGATCAATACACTGCTTGAACTCCTGAACAAAGATATTTATCCCTACATCCCTTGCAAAGGATCAGTTGGTGCCAGTGGAGACTTGTCTCCTCTCGCGCATCTTGCTCTTATCCTCACCGGACAAGGTGAGTGCCTGAAAAATGGAAAACGCGTACCGGCTTTAACGGTTTTAAAAACTAAAAAAATCATTCCCCTTCAGTTGCAGGCAAAAGAAGGACTGGCGCTTATCAATGGCACGCAGGTCATGGCGGCCCACGGTTGTCTGACACTCCATGATTCCTATATTTTGATCAAGCATGCCCAGATCGCCGGGGCTATGAGTCTGGAAGCCTTAAAGGGCACAGCCAGAGCAATGGATGCCCGCATTCACGCAGCCCGTCCGCACCCGGGACAATCGCTGATAGCAAAAAATATTCGCAATCTTGTTGCCGATTCCGCAATTATGGCATCCCACGAGCATTGCAACAAAGTTCAGGATGCCTATACGCTCCGCTGTATGCCACAGGTCTATGGCGCAGTTCATGATACGCTTGAATATATTAAAACGATTTTTGAGACAGAGATCAATTCCGCTACGGACAATCCGCTGATCTTTGCAGAAGATAAAGATGTGATCTCGGGGGGGAATTTCCATGGCGAACCTCTGGCATTTGCTTTGGATTTCCTCGGGATCGTTCTATCCGAGATCGCCAATATTTCCGAACGAACGGTGGACAGATTGGTCAATCCGCACGTTTCGGGTCTACCACCTTTCCTTGCGGAAGGCAATGGTTTGAATTCCGGCTACATGATCGCGCAATACACGGCTGCGGCATTGGTTTCTGAAAATAAGATCCTGGCCCATCCGGCTTCGGTGGATTCCATTCCGACCTCGGCGGGACAGGAGGATCATGTGAGCATGGGCTCCATTGCAGCAGAACATGCACGAGCGATCTTGAAAAATGTGGTCAATGTACTTGCCATAGAAATGTTAGCCGCAACCCAGGGAATTGATTTTCAACAACCGCTTGATCCAGGAACGGGAACCAAAGCCGCCTGGACATTTATTCGCAAGCACATCTCCCACTGGGAAGAAGACCGCATCATGTATATAGATATTGAAAAAATGGCTGAACTGATACGCAGTGAAAAGATCCTGCAAGCAGTAGAAAAAGAAGGAATTGAATTATGAGCCTGAGGCCTATGTATCCGGAATTTCGTCCGGCTGAACCTATCAAAGCAGCTCGTGGAAATAAACTGCAATGTAAAACTTGGGAAATAGAAGCGGCACTCAGAATGTTGCAAAATAATCTTGATCCCGAAAATGCACTCATCCCGGAAGAACTCATCGTCTACGGTGG
>CAYTLV010000103.1:0-6600 GCA_964438445.1 uncultured bacterium
GATCAACGAGCCTTTATATGTTCGAATGCAATGATATGGCAGAGCCTTCATTTCATTTTCAATAAAATCAATAATATCATCAGTATATCCGCTCGGTGAAGGGATGTCGATCAATTTTTTAATAGATATTAAACTCATTTCAGCTCCAATAGATCATAAATTAGTGAATTTTAACGATGGAATTTTCTTGCAATGAAACTACGCAATTGCTTTATTTTCCTCAGGAGAATACCCATCAGACTCAAAGGAATTAAAGCACAAAGTACAAATATTGACCATGTAGGGTTGAAGCTATGGGTCAAGAAATGAGACACAATCATATCGACAGCAAATGCCAGAATGGCAACATTAGCAAAAATGATCCCTAAAAAGCTGGTGATATCAAATATCTTGGCTTTGGTCATAAAGAACGATAAAAGACTAATTACCAAAACTGATACATAGATAGGAAGTATCAAGTGAACGATCACATTATTATTGGTCAGCATGAAAGCATATAATACCGTAAATAGAATGCTGGCCAGAATATAATAGATGATCATTGGGATCCATTTTTTGACCCGGTCAGAAATAAAGATCCCGGCCATGATGATCCAGACAAAGATAATTGCCGGCGCAGCAAATTTGGACCAAACGATATTACCCGAAATGATCAGGTTAAGTGCCAGTAAAAACAAGGCTGTCGCAAAGGAATCATAGGTATAAAGACGAAAGAAAGTCTGCCCTGGCCTCAGAAGAGGAAATGCGACACCAAACCAAACATAAACCAAGCTAACTGCAGGTATTAGAGACCAAGATATTTGACCGCTAACCAGATAATTGATCAAGAGTAAAATGATGATGTAAATTGATGAAATAAATGAAACAATGGTCCCTGCAAACAAGCGTTTCATATTATCAGGATTTTTACTTTTTAGATGCTCCCTATACTTAGGGAAATCCCGTGTTTGGGGATCGATCTTTGATTTGGGATTTAATACTTTGGTGTTACAGAGAGGACACGTTTCGTGATAATCTGCAAGTTTGACACCACAATGAACACAATATGACATGATATACCTCAATTACTTTTTATACTTACCTGTGCACCCATCTCAACTAATCGACGGAATACATGTTTTTCAACCATAGGGTTTTTGTTAATACGTCCGAAATTGATATGAATATGATCTTTAAACCCTACGACACCACAACCTGTAAGGCAGTGATAAGTTGGACCTAACAATACACCCATATCCTTAACATGCTCTTCCACTTCTTTTGGTAATCGAATAGCACCAAGATTTGAGATAGCTCCGGAAAATTGAGCATGTCCCTGAGTATTGGAAAGATAGCGTATAATAAAATCCTTAAGAGGAATGGGCGCATGTTTAATGACTTTATTTTTTGCAAGAGCACAATTGTCTTGAACCATCGTCAGTAAAAATTCACGAGTATTATGTTTGATCATAAAGGGTTTCAAGAAAGTAATAATATCTTCAAACTTATTGATTTCTTTTGGATCAAATCGTGGCACGAGAAAAAGCGAGAAATTACGCATCGAACGAATAGGATAAAGGTTGCGCATATTTACCGGGATTTCCATCCCAATAGGGCGGTATTTTTTAGGGTCTTTTACCTGCTCGTGCTGAACATAGATCAAAGCTTCAACGTAAAGGGCCGCCAACAATTCCGTTATTTTACAATTATAGCTTTTTGAGATCTTTTTGAGATCTTCCAAAGAAACCGTACCAATAATGATCTTATATACTCCAAGAGGAAGTTTGCGATCATTCATTTGAAATACTGCATCCGTATTGAATAGGTTACGTTGATGAGGTGAATTGTCCAGATTGTCTTTTTCAATCTCCAATACTTTTAAGAAAGCGTCTTCATATTCTTCAGGATTCGGTTCGGCGTTAATATCCATGATCCCTTCCGGAACAGAATCTAACTTTCCTTTGATGATCAGGTAATGAGTGATCAGGGTTTTTAAAAACTCCATAGCCCCACCACCATCAGTCAACATATGAGAGAACTCGGCAGAAAGTTTATTTTTATAAATTCTTACTAAGTATTGAAAACCATTATTATAGATCGGGTATAAGCGCTCACAAGGATTTGGGGTATCAGCCCAGATAATAGATGGGTTGTCATTTTCTTCGAAATAATGCCAGAATATCCCTGAGCGTAAGTAGACATTGAAATAGGGGAAGCGAGGTTTAATAATATCCAATGCCTTTTGCACAATTTCAGCATCAATCTCTTCTTCTAATTCTGCCCATATTCGAAAAATATTTGTTGTTTCTGTTGATTCTAAAGCCGGATATATGGTAGCTGAGGTATCCAGTCTAAACCAGTACTTACTATCTTGATTTTTCTTCTTCATGTTGCCTTTGTTAGTCTTTTAAAACCTTTAATGATACAATGAATTTGTAATAAATTGAAGTTCTTTTTTTGATAAATAAATGATAAAATTTACTTTTCAAGAATATATAAAAGATCTTCGGGATATTCATCCTCTTGAAGTTTGGTCTCTTCTTCAGTATCTAACTGAACAAAACCCAGTCGCTTTACCAATCGAATTGAAGGGAGATTGTCAGGCGCAATGAGTGCAATAAAACGGGTTTTTCCCAGATGTTGATGAAGGTATTTGACAAGAGCTTCAAGGGCTTCCGTTGCATACCCTTTTCCCTGCTGATCGGCGGATAAAGTATAGCCCAGTTTAACTTCATGGTGTTTATCAGGCCTAAAGTAAATTCCTATATCACCAATCAGATCTTGAGTTTCTCTGCGAACAACAGCCAACTGAGTCCATGTATCCGGGATATTGAGTGTGGGATTAGTACGGTATTGGATAAAGTCTTTTGCATCTTGAAGTTTTTCGGGGATCCATCTCTGGAATTGATTTGCCTCCCCATTTGAACGATATGTAAAAAAATCACCTGCATCCTGTAAAACCAGGGGACGTAAAGTTAATCGCTTTGTAGATAAATGGAACATCAAGATCACTCCATAAGAAAATATACCAGTATTTTACAATAAATTCCCTTTACTACCATACTTTTCCTTTAAAACTTAAATTATTCATGTTTCATGGCAGTGTATTTCATATATTCTACTATGGAAAAAATCAAGACATCAGAACTCACCAGACAAATAATGAAACGCGCAATTTCATTACAGAAGAAAAAATACCGAAACATTGAATCGGCCATTTTGGTCGAAGGTCTTCTACCTCTTGAAGAAGCTGTCAAAAGCAATTATGTTATCGAAGAAGTCTATTATAATCCCTTTCTACTTCAAAAACCGGGTGTGAGCGAAATGCTCATAAGGATACAGGATAAAGATCAATGTGCCTATTATGAAGTAAACGGTTCCGAATTAAAACAGATCTCTACAGAGGTAAATCCTCAAGGGATAGTTGCTATTGCTAAACAGCGTGAATATCAAATTGAAGATCTCAAGGGAAATTTGCTTGTTCTTGATCAGCTTCAGGATCCGGGAAATGTAGGGACTTTATTTCGCATTGCTCATTGGTTCGGACTGGGTGGTCTTGTCCTAATGAAAGGGACGGTTGATGTTCATAATCCCAAAGTAATTCGTTCGAGTATGGGCTCCTTTTTTCATATGCCCTTTATTTATACAGATGAACTACCTGAGTCACTTACTAATGATCGCACCTTGCTCTTGAGTAAAGCACATAGCAATATTCATATTCAGGATATGAACACGCAAGAATTGAGTCCATTTCTATTGGTCATCGGCAATGAAGCCAGAGGTGTTGCCCCCGGTTTTGACAATTTCTCTCACAAAGACCTGACCCTGCCTGCTCTGGGAGGAGCCGAATCTTTGAATGCAGCAGTAGCAGGAGCAGCTATACTGAGCAAACTTCTTTATTGATCATGAAAATTTTACGTCACATAATTGTTTTATGTTTTCTCTTTAGTTTGGTATTTGCACAAACAAACCACACTCTTATCAATTCTACCTATCTTGGAAATGAAAAACGTAATTATTACGGAACAGAAGCTCCGGGGAAATTAGATATTATCTGGAAAACCGAGCTTGGGGGAGGACTCACCAAGATTGGTGATAAAGAGCGTTATTGGAAGGGAAGCGGTTGGACCGGTCAACCTTTAATGATACAAGAAAATGAAAAGTTATATCTGATTCAGGGTTCTTTGGATCATCATTTAAAAAAAATTGATGCATCCAATGGAGAGATCGTTTGGGAATATGAATTCCCTGATGCAATAAAGGGGACAGGAACTTTGTGGGAATCTCATTCAGGGCAGCTGTTGATCATACAAGGCAGCCGACGAGGACCGAAATACAGTACTTGGTCATCCAATTTATATCCTTTGCGAGCTGTTTCGTATGAAAGTGGTGAGGAAGTTTGGCGTTATCATTTACAACACGGTGCTTCCTACTCTGTAGATGTGGATGGAACTCCATTGATCATCAATGATACCCTTTATCTTGGACTTGAAAATGGGTATTTTGTCGTCTTTGATCCTGAACCTACAGAGGCTGAGACTTATAAACAATATCTTCGCCCTCAAACTTTGGAAGAACACCCTTTATTTCATAGAGATGATAAGATTGCACATGGCCAGAATCTGATAACCGAGTCATCGCCATCAAAATTAGGTGATCATATTTATATCGTTTCGGGCGCAGGGCATGTATACGGTTATAATTTAAGTTCAAGAAAAATTGATTGGGACTTTTTTGTTGGCGCGGATATGGACGGAAGTGCAACCATTACCAATGATAACTGTCTTTTAGTTAGCGTAGAAAAACAATATATCGATGGTCAGGGTGGTGTGTTTAAACTTGATCCATCAAAGCCCGCAGACAGCTCCTGTGTAGTTTGGTATTTTCCCACTAATAATGACACAAGTAAGAACGCAAGTTGGGATGGTGGCGTGATCGGAACGGCAACGGTCAATGATCTGACTAAATCTGAAGGCATGCCATATTTGGCCGGATTTTCTGCTATTGATGGATACCTTTATTTAGTTAAGCATGATCAAGTTGATACTGTTAAGGTCTGGGGACCAAATTTAAAACGCCTCTACCCAAAACCCAAATTATTTGCAAGTCGTTGGATTGGACAAAGTATTTCCACACCGCTATTTGTTGGAAATCGGATAGTTGCTGCTAGCTACAGTGGTGTTTCTTTATTTGAGATCGATGAAGATCTCAAACTCCATCGATTAGAACGTCGCTATATCGGAGAAGTTGAATCTACGCCCTTTGTTTACAATAAACGTATCTATGTCGGTTCTCGCGACGGTTTTCTTTATTGCCTGGGTGAATAGGATGTATCTGTAAAGACGCAAGATCTTACGTCTTTACATAATCAAAATTTAATGATTGAAACAAAAAAGGGCAGTAAACTGCCCTTAAATTTATTATAGTTGGTTTTACAGTGGTTTATCGTCCCACATATATTTTACAGGATTAATTGCTTTACCGTCTTTCTGGATCTCGTAATGAAGGTGAGGTCCTGTAGAACGACCGGTACTACCCACTTCACCAACGAGCTGTCCACGTTCAATAATATCGCCTTTTGATACTTTGATTTTGTTCATATGAGCATAAAAAGAAACAAATCCGTCACCATGGTCTATCTTAACAATATTTCCATAACCACCATAAGAATATGCGGCATAGATAACTTTTCCTTTACCGCTTGCATGCACGGGAGTTCCACGATTTGCGGCAAGATCTATACCTGAGTGATATTTTCTTTTTTTAGTAAAAGGGTCAACCCGGTAACCATATTTAGAGCTAACATAATAGCTTTTAGCATCCACAGGGGTGATCGCGGGAAGATATTCAAGCCGTGTCTTGTATTTCTGAATATCTGTATACAAGTTTTTGTAATTTTCGAGTTCAACTGTGACTTTCGTGCTCAGAAACTCAACACCGGCATTTAATTCTTCAACGATATTACTGCTATTTTCAGGACTTGCCATTTGAACACGACCGCCAACACCAAGGTTTTCAATGCTTAGATCATGTTGAGGTAGATCGGCATACAATCTGATCGTATTATTTAGCTCGACCATAGAATCTAGATAAACTTCAGCTGTTTCCAATTCACCCTGCAAAACTCCAACAGTTTTTACTAGAGTTTTATTCTTAATATTATTGGCGAAAAAATAGTTGGAAGACAGGTAACGATAGCCAAAATATGTGGATCCAACAACAAGGCTGACTAAGAAAAACCCAGCTAAAACCAACATAAATATGAAAGCATTACGAGAAAACGAGATTTCTCTCGAGTTTTTACCGGTCAGGTAGATCAGAAGATGTTGTTTTCCATTACTCATCAGTGAATTATAATGCACTTTAATATTCTATGCAAGGGTATTTTATCTAAGTGTGAAAAATTAAGAATTGGAAAATAGTGAACAATAAACAGCAATTAGTGATCTTAAATATAAAAATATAAACCCCTAAACCTTAAATCTTAACCTTAATCTTAATTTTGAACTCTCGCTCATTTCTTGTTTTTTACTGTGAATTTCGGTAAACTATCTTCATGATTACTGATATTGTACTTGCGGGTTTAGGACTGATACTTTCTGCTTTTTTCAGCGGGTCTGA
>CAYTLV010000104.1:0-2736 GCA_964438445.1 uncultured bacterium
CAAATGAAGTATTTTTTGAGAACTATAAAGTTGCACTTACTACTTGAATCTAGGTCATTTAAATGCTTATCAAGTTCAATATCATTATAAAATATCTTTAAACCTGTTAATTCATCATTTAATGTTAATAATTCTTCATTGATTAATACTAGTGCATTTAAGTTAGGTTTGGGTTTATAGATAAAAGTTTGAAAAATAAAATAAAAACTTGAAATTAAAAAGAAACTAATTGCAATCCATATCCCAATTTTACTCCAATTTATCTTTTTATTACTATTCATTTTATATCCTTATTTTTCCTCAAAGCTCTCCCACTTAGCACACCCGTGTGAGTTCCTTTTTCGATGGTGAGTTTTCCGTTAAGGAAAACATAATCAATACCGGTAGGGTATTGATGGGGGTCGGAGTAGGTGCCGTTATCGATGACGGTTTCGGGATCAAAAACGACGACATCCGCATAATAGCCTTTTTTCAATAATCCGCGTTTGGGGATTTGGAAGGTTTTGGCGACCAAGCCGCTCATTTTGTAAACGGCGGTGGGAAGATCGAATATATTTTCTTCGCGGCAATATTTGCCCAGCACACGCACGGCAGATCCGTAGGCGCGGGGATGTTGTTTCCCTTTGCCCAGTTCACCGTAGGGAGCCCAAGCAGAGGCATCGGAACAGATCATAACAAAATCTTGTTTTAGTACTTTTTTTAAATTGTCCTCATCCATGGCAAATCCGATCATGTCGGCATGAATATCTTCGAGCAGGACCATTTTAACATAATCGTAACCGCCCAAGCCGGTTATTTTCATACCCTCGGCGACCGTTTTGTTCGCCCAGCGTGGATTTTTGCATTCCGAGATCAGAAAAAGTTCTTCACCGCCGATATTTTTGAACTTGCCTTCTGCATAGGCGCGGAACTCGGCATCGTTATCGGGGTCTTTCAGACGCTCAACAACATCGTCATCGTTCCCTGCGCGTGCCCAGGTGGGCAAAAAGACAGCAAGTGACGTATTATATGCATTATAGGGATATCGGTCGGCAAAGACGACCAATCCTTCGTCGCGAGCCGTTTTGATATGATCGATAGCAACATCAATGAGAGGCCAATAAGGTCGGTTGCAAGCTTTGAAGTGAGATATCTGAACCCGTGCTCCGCTTTCCCGTCCGATACGAATAGCTTCATCTACGGCTTCAACCAAATATTTATCTTCACTCCGCATATGAGTTGTATAGAGGGCACCATATTTTTTTAGTACAGTGGCAAGCTCGATCAGTTCTTCCGTGCTACTGAAAGAGCCGGGAGCATATTCCAGTCCGGTGCTCATACCCCAGGCGCCTTGTTTTATCTGTATTTCAAGTAAGGCTTTCATTTCGGCCAATTGTTCCGGCGTTGCTTCGGCATCCACATTCCCCATCACATAACGGCGTATATTGCCATGACCGACCAGACAAGCCTGGTTGATGCCCATGCCATTTGCTTCTAAGGTATCACAGTAAGTTTTATAGTCTTTGTATGCATTTTTAGATGACCACATACTCTTATCATCGGCTTTTTGCGGGTAAGGGGAGTAGCCGCAATTTCCGGTGACCTCGGTGGTTACACCCTGACGGATCTTGGATTCGCCTTTGGGATTGATCAATAATTTGGTATCGGTATGAGAGTGTGCATCAATGAAACCGGGCGATACAACCCTATCAGTTGCATCAATACGGATATTGGCTTCTTTGCCCGAGAGATCACCAACTGCGACGATTTTGTCACCAATGATGCCGACGTCCGCTTTTATTGTACTTTCTCCGGAGCCGTCAATGACCGTCCCGCCGGATATAATAACATCGTAAAAATTTGTACATCCTGTTAATGTCATAATGATAAATCCTATAAATAATAATTTTTTCATTTTTTCCTCATGTGGTATTTATTTAATGCAAATAATACGAATTAATAAAAATAAATACAACGCAAATTGAGAGAGACGCAGCATTGCTGCGTCTCTACTGATATACATTATTATTCATCGCCTCGCGTTGCTCGGCAAGATTATCTTTTTAATTCAAAAAAATGTTTTAGGATCAACGAGCATTTTTCTTCATAAATCCCCGAAATCACTTTAACGCTATGATTTAAACGGGGGTCTTCACAAAGATGATATAAGGAATCGCAAGCACCGGCTTTGGGGTCGGCAGTTGCGTAAACGCAAGTATCAAGACGGGCATGGACAAGAGCACCTGCGCACATGGGGCAGGGTTCCAAGGTTACATAAAGTGTACAGCCTTCCAGGCGTTTTTCACCCAAAGTATCACAAGCTGATGTAATGGCGATCATTTCCGCGTGCGCGGTGGGATCTTTCAGTGTTTCAACCTGATTGTGTGCTTTAGCAATAATACGATTATCTTTTATAATGATCGCACCGACCGGAACTTCATCCATTTCTAGAGCTTTTTCAGCTTCAGTGAAGGCTATTTTCATCCAGTATTCGTGATTAAAAGGATTTATAAACTCTTGCATTTATGCCTCCTCTTTCGCTTTTATTATGAACACTCGATCATCTTTCTGATAATCTTTGATCACGGTTTGTTCATAAGCTGAAAAAATATTTTTCAGCTCAGGCGTTTGTCCGTTTCCGCCATATTCAAGTAAAGCGACTCCATTATTCGTCATCCAATTTGAAAAATTCTTGGCGAAATAACGATAAAAAGTTAAACCGTCATCTTTATCGGACAATGCCTGATGCGGTTCGTA
>CAYTLV010000104.1:2836-6585 GCA_964438445.1 uncultured bacterium
AACGATAAAAAGTTAAACCGTCATCTTTATCGGACAATGCCTGATGCGGTTCGTAATATGATACGTTCTTATCCAGTGAGTTCATTTCGCTATTTGTGATATAGGGTGGATTGCTGACGATCATATGGAAAGGTATTTCGGGTTGATATTTTTGGATATCGCCATGAATAACATTGATGCGATTTCCAAGATTATAAAAATTGATGTTCCGTTTCAGGACTTTTACCGCTTCTTCGGAATTTTCGACAGCGGTGATCTTTGCCTGTGGAATGTGCATAGCTAGGGCAATGGCAATACAGCCCGAGCCCGAGCCGATATCAAGAATATTCAATTCCTGAGGTAAAGTGATGTTGGTTTCTTTAACCTCTTCACCATCATCGGATTTTTCCTTACGGACGATCTTTTTGGGCTTGATGTTTTCCAAGAGGGAAGGCGCTAATTTAATAGTTTCTTCTACCAGTCGTTCCGTTTCGGGACGTGGGATCAGTACATGCTCATTCACTGCAAATTTTAGGCCATAGAACTCGCAATTGCCCACGACTTGTTGTACCGGTTGATTTGCGGCGCATTTTAATAACATGGGACGGAATACTGCCAATTCAGCTTCACTCATCGGTCGGTCAAATTTTAAATAGAGATCCATGCGTGAACAGGAAAGCGTTTCACATAAAAGCCATTCGACGATAGTTTTACTTTCGTCTATGCCTTTTTCTTCAAG
The DNA here is from genome assembly GCA_964438445.1 of uncultured bacterium. Classification (GTDB taxonomy): domain Bacteria; phylum Fidelibacterota; class Fidelibacteria; order Fidelibacterales; family Fidelibacteraceae; genus M50B103. The sequence continues at coordinate 3,555 of CAYTLV010000104.1, forward strand.
GTAATTTGAGGACCAGTTCATGATGCTCATAACGGTCCATGTTTTGGATCCGGCCATGGCTTTAGATATTCTTTAGTTTTTCGACATTATCAGCCAGTTTCAACTGTTCGATGAGTTCAAAAAGATCGCCATCCATCACAGCTTGTAACTGATGAGTTGTAAAATTTATACGATGATCGGTGATTCGCATTTGAGGATAATTATAAGTACGGATCTTGGCTGAACGGTCACCTGTCGAAACCTGTGAACGCCGTTCTGCTGCAACCTTGGCATTTTGTGCATCAATACTGTGTTGCAATAAACGACTGTAGAGGATCTTCAGTGCTTTTTCTTTATTTTTATGCTGTGAACGTTCGTCCTGACAGGCCACAACAACACCGCTTGGGATATGTGTAATGCGAATAGCCGAGTCGGTTTTGTTCACATGCTGTCCACCCGCACCGCTGGCACGGTAGGTATCAATGCGAAGATCGATATCGTTGATTTCAACATCCACTTTTTCAGCTTCGGGTAAAACGGCAACGGTTGCTGCGGAGGTATGAATACGACCGGAGCTTTCTGTGGCGGGAACACGTTGGACGCGATGGACACCGGATTCGTATTTTAATAAACCGTAGGCTCCATCACCTTTGATCGAAAAAGACATTTCTTTTATGCCGCCCAGTCCGATAAAGGACGAGCTCAATTCTTCGATCTTCCAATTTTGCCGTTCGGCAAAACGCACATACATGCGGTAAAGATCATGCGCAAACAAGGCAGCTTCATCACCGCCTGTTCCGGAACGAACTTCCACAATAGTATTTTTATCGTCGTTCGGATCCGGAGGGATCAACAAGAACTTAATGGCTTCTTCCATGCGTTCAAGCTGTTCTTTCAGATCATCCAATTCTTCTTTGACCAGTTCTTTCAATTCGTCATCATTGCCGCGAAACACTTCTTCATCATCGGCAATATGCGCCAACAAAGCAGCATATTTTTTATGGATTTCCATAATGGGCTCAAGATGCTTGCGTTCGCGAGAAAGTTCTTTAAATTTATTTTGATTCTGAAATGCCGCAGGATCCGATAATTCCGTGATCACCGCATCATAACGTTCTTTTATTTGTTCAAGTTTATCTAACATCTGATACTCCCGGGATTATTCCATTGCTTCAGCAATGAATTGACCACCTTCGTATTTTTCCCACTCATCTCCGAAACCTGTTTTCAATGCGGTTACGGCACATTCGATCATGCCGGCATCGGGTTCTTTGGTTGTAATACGCTGCAACCATAAACCCGGACTTACCATCCATGCGATGAGTTTTTTGTCAAGATTTTTACTAGAGAATTTCAGGATTTCATAACCGATACCCATGACAAGAGGAATTAGAGGAATATGATAAAGAAGACGCATCTGGATAGTCAGTGTGGTTTGGAAAAGATACATAACCAGCGCGTCAACAATAGCATAAATAATGATCACATTGATCATAGAAATAAAAAGGAATGAGGTCCCGCAACGAGGATGAAAACGTGAATGTTTTTTAATATTCTCTACAGTCAGTTCTTCTCCTTTTTCAAAGGCATAGATCGTCTTGTGCTCGGCACCATGATAGTTAAAGAGACGTTTGATATCTTTCATTTGGGAAATGATGATGAGGTAGAGCAGAAAGAAGATAATACGAAATGCTCCGGCACTTAAATTGAACCAGCCTGCGCTGTCTTGTAAACCGAATAATTTTTCAGTGATCCACATGGGTCCGATCAGGAACATGACCACGGCCAGAGCAATGGCAAAAAACGTACTTAACAAGCCACCGATCTTTGACCAGAAGCTGGTTTCTTTTTTGCTTTCTTCAGGATAGGCAATATCAGCGGAAAAATTCAGGGTTTCCATACCGAGCTTCATAGATTCGACCATAGAAATAACGCCACGTACGATGGGCCAGCCATAGAATTTCTTTTTCTTTGCCAGCGAGGTGAATTCTTTGCGTTCGGTGATAATTTCACCTTCGGGATTGCGGACTGCCGTAGCATATGCTTTAGGTGTACGCATCATGACACCCTCCATCACGGCTTGGCCGCCGACGAGGATAGTCTTTTTTGCTTCAGTTTTATTAGTCATTGTATTTCCTCATAAAAACTTTTTAGATAAACAAAAATCATCCCGGAATGCAGGATGATCTCAATATTTTACTATAAAAAAGCTACTGGTCTTTTTTAATGCCGTATTTTTTGTTGAATTTTTCAATTCGGCCAGCCGTATCGAGAAACTTTTGTTTACCCGTAAAGAAAGGATGGCAAGCTGAGCAAATTTCGACTTTCAGATCACCGGCGGTGCTGCGTGTTTTAAAACTGTTGCCACATGCGCAGGTAACAGTTACTTCGTCGTATTTGGGGTGAATTCCACTTTTCATTTTTTTACTCCTAAAACATTCATATCAAAGCCGTGTATTATACGATTGAATTTTCGTTTAGTCAAGATATTTTGACAAGATAATTTGTGCGAGACTTGTAACTCGTGATGCGTAACTTATAGGTTACCCCTTTTACACAATGTTTTACCGAAAAGCTAATATCTGTCATCAATCAGCATTCAATAGCAAACACACTGTGTTGTAATCCTGAACTTGTTTCAGGATCTTTCTGTAAATGTGATTCAAGTTACTGATTAAAACTTTGAAATTAATTGAAATTGATTTAAAGAAAATCTTATGAAAATATTTTGGGTGTTTTAATTAACTCAATGAAAATTTTAGAAATCATGATAACAAAGAGATCCTGCCTGTGCCGATGAATATCGGTGAAACAAGTTCAGGATGACGTATTGGGGGTTATTATTTCCCCGTATACGATATACCCAAGGCCGTCATTGTGGTGAAATTGGCATAATGGTAAAGACCAAGGCTGATCTCAAGCTGATTTATTTTATATTGTCCGCCGAGTGAGATACCACTGAGAATAGTATCCAAACCGAAAGCATTACTTGCAAGATTAAGGCGTGCAAGATCTATACCGGTCATAATGCGAAGATTCTCACCGGCTTTAA
>CAYTLV010000105.1:0-6046 GCA_964438445.1 uncultured bacterium
TTCTGAAAGATAGCAGGGCGGCGGCATAAAGGTTACTCCTGCCAGCCTAACACTGCATTAGAAATAAAGCGCGGTTCAGGTGGAAGTGAAAAAACATCCTTCTCATACGCTTTATTATAAGGAGATATGTTCAGGATCTTTCCATCCATAACAAGAGTACTGCTCCCTCCCGGATCAAAGCCCATAGCCTTTTCTGCGCCGTAACGTATCAAGATATCGGCCATATCCCCGTGTGTGGCGCCGACCGATTCCCTGATCCTGCCGTTAATAGCCAGGACCAGTAATCTATTTTCCTTTGTGAGCCCAACAGCTATTTTGGGCCCGCGCATATCGGTAAAATCTATACGTGCAGCTTGTGTCTTTATTGAATTATCTGTTTTCCAGCCCTCTTTTTGCATGTCTATTGCAATCCGACCGTTTTCGATAAGCAATGGTCCTGCTTCCACTGCATGCCCTATTTTATCCCAATTCAGTTGTTCATCTGAAAGCAACCGAATTGTGATGGCCTGATCCCGTTTAAAAAGCCCTTCCGAGAATTTATTTTTGGGGATTGAAAGCGTAATGCCTACGGGAATAATTCGGACAGTCTCTCCTTTATGAGTACGAATAACTTCTTTAACAATATTACCGGCTAATCGAATAATTATATTTCCATCCCCCTCTATTTTGTTTTCCCCATGGGAAAGATCGTAATAGCACGGATTGGTATTTGAGTGAGTGTTGTAATGCCTGCTCTGAAATTCAACGATTTCACCGGCTGAAGAAACGAGGAGGCGATTCTTGCTGTTAACCCGTTGTATATCTATTTTGCCGTCTTCATAGATTAAAAACGCAGGTTTATTGAATAGAGGAGGGCATTTGACTTCCTTATTAACCATTAAGAGGCCGAGAGGGCTGCCTATGTAGGTTTCTGGAAGCCCTAATTTACCTACTAATTCGGGGTTTAGAATATACCCGCCGTTCCAGGCAATCCTGGCCTGTTTTCCTGAAAGCCTAAAATACTCTTGTATTAAGTCGGTTACAGGTTTAGGGCTGGCTGAAGCAATATGGGTGGTAAACTTCCATTGGGAAGCGTTGTTATTCATTTCAATTTCGGCCAGGACCCCGCTCCAGGGCATATTGTCCTTATAAACTCCTCCGACATAGCGATAATCCAAATCTGTATGAGCATTCTCTTTTACAAATGAATCTTCAAGGTTTTCCATAAACGTTTTAATTGGGGTGCCCTTTTCTTGGGCGTCTTCTCTCATAAGTTCATACAGTCTTTCTTCGCCAAGCGTCTCCTCAAGTCTTTTAAATGTCTTGCTTTTTAAAGCCATTTCAAAGTCTTTGGAGGTTTGCACCGGGGTCGGATAGGCAATAGTCGTGCGTACGCCGGCAGGAACAAACTGAATGAAACCGCTGTTCATGGGTATACCCATGATCTTTGCGGTTAGGACGCGTTTTACTTTTCCAATATGGAAACGATCAATATCCAGGATATCCGTCATCATGGCCGCATTTTGGCCATTGGTAATGATAAATCCCTTCTGCTCTTTGATGTGGCGCAATATCTTCAACGCTTTCGGACCCATTTGGCGCAAATGAAAGCCGATACAACTTTGAGGTGTCTTTACTATTTCAACCACATTGGATTTATAGAGAAGATTTAATTCTCTATCAAGCGTTGATTCCAGGTGGTGTTTTATGTTGGACTCGGAGACCTGATTATATAAATGTGACTTTGGCGCTATAACATAAACCTTCGGCAACTCTGAGATATTTTTATTAAGTATTAGTTCGGTCAATTCTTCTTCAATTTTCAGGGCCAAAATTGCTCTGATCGGTTGAAGAACAAAGAATTCCATCTCATATCTAACATACTGTCCCGGAAAATATGCTCTCGGAATTTTCTGTTTGAGTTTTTGGAACAGTTTTGCGCGGTTATCAATGCCAAGGTTATGGCTGGTAGTAAGCTGAACCAAGGCCAGATTCCAGTCTGTAAAGAAAAATTGTGTGGGTATGTTTTGAATTTCCGGTTTCTGTGGATCGACGATATCGTCAAATATCATATTCACGAGCCCGGTCAGTTCCTGGATGGTGTAATTGCGATACGGATATAGCTTTTTATTGCGATGGCGATAGGCTAATGAGTGGTCGTGACGAATGGCTATTTTACCTTGGTGGTAATGGAAGAGGTCGTTTACTGCATTAAAGAATTCATGATACTTTTCCAGAGATATCTCACTATTTTTTGTACGGGCTGCCCATATTCTCTGCGCATAAAGATGAATTTCCCCGCGGACATATTGTTCTTCCACCCTGAAATAACTGGGATCAATGAGCGATTTCAAAAGAATCATGAATCCCAAACGGCCGTATCCGGGCAGGTACTCCCTTGTTTTGGTATTAATGACGGCTTCAAGGTCATCATTTGTGAAATTGATATATCGGTCATATTCTATGAAGTATTCACCAATTTTATTATTGGGATCAGCGATAGAGCTTAATTGAAGGTACAACTTATAAATTATTGTTTTAAAGTTTCTCCTGAGGGTGTCCAGATTATACCGGACCTTGATTACTTTTTTATTATGCACCACATCTTCGATTGAGTCCTGGGGATAAAATAAACGTTCGACTGTTTTTTGGATAAGAGTATCAGGAATTTCATTTCTAAATTCCAGCACCTTTAACCTGAGAGATTCATCGAGATGTTCACCGATAACTTCAGCGTAAACCTTTTCAGGGTTGTACCTGCGACAAAAAACCGGTTTCCCCGCGGCCGCGGCCTCAATCAAAGGAAGTCCTCTCCCCTCGCTCTCGCTCGGCAGCAAAATAAGGGATGAAGATTTATACAGATTCACAATGCTAATCGGTTTTTTGAATTTCTTTTGAAATTCCCTGCTGTCAAAGGCGCTGAATAAAAAACCGAGGAATATTTTGCCGCGAAATTCTTGGGGGAGCTGTTTGAGGCAATCAGAAAAATTATGCAGCAGTTGACAAAAGTAATCTCTTTGCCCTGTAGAGATGGGGCCGGAAACGATGAGCGATATTTTCAACATCCGGTTTTCTTTAAATGTTGATATGAAATCCGGGTGCAACAACAGCTTTTCAATCAGTTTGAAGTTAATTTCTATCTGTTTTCGACGAATAACGCGTGTGGGTTGAAGCATCAGAATATTGTTATCAATAAAATCAAACTCTGTTTGTGTTGAATCGCCGCACAAAAAAGGTTTTTCCATAAAATCCGCTTTTTTACGAAGCACATTGCGGATATCGTATGTTTGATTATTAAACATGTCGCCAATCTGCGATAACGTGTTAAAGCTTTCTCTTTTTGATATAGGCTCAAATTCCGATATATCCACTACTGTTCCCAATAAAGCGGTACTGGCTGGATTATGACCGTTTTCTACAACAACATGACGCATCTGGTTTTCATTGATATTAACAGTCATCCATGACCGTGATTCCCAGGGAAAGGCAACTTCGAGAGTGGAAAAAAATTCGCCTACGTCGGCATTTGTAAAGAAAAAATCACGAGGACCGGGGTGCAGCTTCTGAATCTCTATATCAACCTGTTTATTTCCCTCTTCCCAGTAGAAGTCATGATTATTATTAATCACCGGTATCCCCCAATATTCCGAAACCAGGATGCAGGCTAAGGCAAGGGAAACATTGCCGGGATTTGAACATACGTTCAATAAAAACAAAACCGAAATGTCAGTCTTTTCAATTAACTCCGCCACTTTTTTGGTAAGCAGTATCACCTCATCCCAGAAGTTAATGATTAGAGCATTATACTCCTTACTCCCACGTTCCAGTTTTGTCTTAAAGAAATCCTGATACAAATCCCAGTCATCAAAACTTTGTATTTCGGGAATAACATGACGGTGGCAATTTGGAGGAAGAATATTCGCACTTTCGGGTGTTATTCCGCCTGCGATGAGATGTATGGACACGCCGGGAAGCAATTGCCGCAGGACATCCGCATATTTTGCGACTTCTACCGTAATGCCGTCTACCGAATAGTAAAACGTTATGAATCCAATCCCTCCCTTTACAAGCTTCTCTTTAAAAGAATAGTAGTCCCCGCCAAAGCCTGCTGCGGATTTCTTATCTTTCAAACGGTCCATAAACAAACCGAGATCAAACCATGTTTTTATATTTTCGCCCTCAAGCTCTGAAATTAAAGTCTTAACTGAATGATCCATTTATTATGATCCTTAACGAAGGATGAACTTTTGAGCTATCGAACCGATCATGACAAGCCGGAAGATGGTTTGCCATGGGCGCTCTTAAAAGTTTCCAAAAAGAACTTCTAATTTTTCTTTTAATACTTCATAGGAAAACAGCAGTTTTCCCAAGTTGAAATTATAATCAGCAATTTCTTTTTGAAGTTGTTTGTCATGAACAATTTTATCAATTTCCGTCACTGCTTTATCTGTGAGCATGGAATCTTCTATCATTACAATCTTAAATCCCTTGCTTCCGATATCAGGCCAGAAAACAGGCTTATAATTATTCACAAATATCGGCGTCTTGCCCAGTATCGTTTCAACAAACGCATTTCCGAAGCCCTCATAGGTGCTGAAATATGTACTTGCAGTGGCATGTGCGTACGCGTCTGATAAAGAGTAAACCTTTTTCTTGTCAGGTGTAAGATCCCGGTGGTTAAGTATCCTGTGATGCGCGAAGATCACACGATTCTTTAATTTCCGATCACTAATTATATTAATCAGTTCTCTGTAATACCCCTGGCGATCATCATCCGCCGCACTGCCTGTAATTACCAATTTTACATGTTTATCATCCAAACGGTCGATCAGTTCCAAAGCCGTTTCAATCCCCTTTCTTTCAACAATCCTGGTAACCTGGAACAAGGGAATATCATTTTCATCTAATCCGATCGATTTTAAAAGATCCTTATTATAATCATCCACTTCTCCGTATGGTTGATCAAAATCCATAACATTCGGCACCACAAAGGCGTTAATGTTGTATTTTTCTTTCAAAGTAGTGCGGGCATGCTTATTTATAACAGCGTGTTTGGCATGTGGAATTTGCAGGGGGAAGGTACTTTTAATGATTTTTTCCACTTCCTCAAACGGTGTCTTGTAGCGATCTCCCCTTTCCCAGGAAAAATCGTGATCGTGGCAAATAATGGGTGCCCCTGTATTTTCCACCAGTTTCCGGATAGCCATCCCCATAGTGAGGTGACAGGGGAGGGATGAGGCATTTTCAGATAGGATAACATCAATTTTGTTTTGCATCACCCATGTGAACATTTTTATAGCAAATCCATCCGAAACACGATGCAAATGTTCTAATAATTCTGATGGTTTGTCAGGAGGGAAGAAGAATGACCTGTTTTGTTCCCATTCGCATTCCGGTGAGAAAAAAGACAATCCGGGAAGCAACGTTTCTTTATCCTTGCCAATAATGGATTTCTTAAATCTACCCGATAGAATAAAGATCTCATGCCCCATCTCCTTCAGTATGCTGATCCACTTTTCTGTTTCCAGAGCAGCACCGTCCACATCTCCGATTCGTCCGATGATAATCCCTATTTTCATAAGTCCCTCCTTATTACAATGTTAAATATCTACCAAAAGATAGGATTTTTAAAAAATGGCGCATATACCAATACCGAACCTTATCTATTTTTTCCTGATCTGCGAACTTAGTGTAACCTGGTTTGAGCGGTTCAGCGTTCAAGGTTCCGGGTTGAAACGCCCTAATTGGCTGTTTTTGATAAGAACTTGCTTTTTCAGAGAGAAACTGTACCGAGATGCTACTTGGGCGTCAAGGAAAAAGAAACCACAATATGGGTGGGGTCAGGCTGGATTGCAGTTCTGAGATTGTTCAGGAATGTCGGCTGGGATAAGAGGTGGGCTTCAAGTGGTGGAAGTTATTGGAAACTGACGGCGCGTTGGATTTGGGGGGCAGCCTTGCCTGGAAGAGGTTCACCTTTCGCGAGCCATTAAATCTGAAGAGAGTATCCACAAAATATTGTGGAGAAATCCATAAGCGCATGTTGATCCAAGTGCAGATCTCTATATTA
>CAYTLV010000105.1:6056-6581 GCA_964438445.1 uncultured bacterium
AAAACAATAAGAGTCAACGGCAGACTTGACCCCTACATTGGTTCTTGCTACAAATAATAGTGCCTGATCGTTACCAAGGAAATTTTCAGTATCATTAAGAACCATTTTGGCCTCCATTATGCAAAAAAATTGTGCAATTAGTGGGTTCTAAATTTTAGAAAAGGATCGCCTGAGGCGAGCACCAAGACATGGAGGAGAAAGATGAAATCATCAGTGAGGTCCATAATTTTATTGATCACTACGGGTCTATTGGCAATGACCCTTTTGGGGTGCAGCGACAGCGACAGCAGCAGCAGCAGTGCTTCAGCTGACCTGACCAACCGTCTGTACGTGGTTGCTGCTGAAAGTGGAACGGTGACACCCACTGAGAAAGACTCAGAATTCGTCATAACGCTCGACCAGGTCTGGACGGATGTCCTCTGGTTTACCGACAGGCCTGAGCTCCTGACAGGGGAAAACGCCACAACTGATTATGTTGGATATTTATGGTCCTTTATTTACGGCGATGTGTCCCCCAATGCCGTT
>CAYTLV010000106.1:0-6517 GCA_964438445.1 uncultured bacterium
GTTCATTTTAATATTCAAGTTACAGATCACCGGTTACGGGAATAAATCTATATTTTACCCACAGTGCAAAAATTTCTTTACCAATTTCACCGTTTCGTCTTTGTTACCGGAAATTCTTTCTCTTAAATCTTCGTCATTATAGGCCTTAAGCTTCTTTGCCATCCCCTGAATAATATCCTCAGTAAAAACTCCATATTGTTTAAAAATATCAGCTTTTTCAAGCAAGGATTGGGCCGCGGCTTTACAGGAATCCGGTAATTGTGAAAGGCTTTTTTGTTTTACTTCATTCTTGCCCAAAAAGATGTTTCCATTAACGAAAGTTTCTTTTGCGAATTCTAATCCCTTTGGCATTTCAAAACCATGTCGTGCTCCCACACAAATACCGGCAATAAGCAAATATATATCAGCAGAACCATCGGGACTTCTAAGTTCGAATGTTTGCTTTCCACTGAAATCTTTTTTTATGGGTTTTTCAAGTGGATTCGCTTTTGAGATCATATCCATAGCTGTTGCCCATCCCAATGGGACTCGGATCAGTGCCGAGCGATTGCGCTCTCCCCAACAAACGTTTGTAGGTGCTTCCTGATGCGGAACTAATCTAAAATAACTCGTGGGAATAGTATTGCCAAAAGCACAAAGTGCCGATGCCATATCTAAGACTCCTGCAATAACTTTTTTTGCTACATCGCTTAATTTACCGTTTTCGAGTGTAACATTTTTTCCGTTTTTAACCGGACGCATATGAATATGCATACCACTACCGGCTTTTCCTGCCGATATTTTAGGAGCAAAACTTATCGTAACGCCATAACTGTTAGCGATCTCACGAAGTATCCATTTTGCAATAATGATCTGGTCAGTAGCATCTTCAACGTTTACAGGTAAAAATTCAATCTCATGTTGTTCAAAATCAAACTCGTCATCACAGAAATTGCCCACTTCGGAATGCCCGTATTTAACATTCCCTCCGACTTGGGCTATCGTCAGCATGGCATCAATACGCAATTGTTCCCATTTTACAAAAGGAGCAGATTCATGATAACCTCGCTGATCATTTATTCTATAATCATCATTCCTTTTGCTTATCACATAGTATTCAATTTCCGCCATGACCTCCAATTCGTAACCACTGGCATCAACAAGTGCACGATGAGCCTTACGCATAATGTTTTCAGGAGCCCCTGCCAATGGATTACCGGATCGATCATGGAAAGAGCAAAGAATATCTACAGCCGGAACCTCCGAAAAGGGATTTAAAAAAACTGTCCTGAATCGTGGAACAACGTATAGATCGCTAGACCCGGCTTCCAAAAAGTTAAAAAGGCTGCTTCCGTCAACCCGTTCTCCGCTTGATAAAATTGATTCCAGATGTTCATGACTTTGAATAACAAAATTCAACACCTTTAAACGACCATCTCCACCCACATAACGGAAGTTGATCATCTCAATACCGTTATTTTCGATGTATCTGATTATATCATTTTTGGTAAAGTCGTTTTTAGATTTTTTAAGGAATTTCTCTAATAGATTCGGGGATAGATCAAACTTGTTTTCATTCACCATTGTGGACTTCTTTTATTATTATTTTATTTTAGTGCCATAAAAATACATAAAAGCCGTTAAAGATGCAACATTATACATCATTTTCGATTAATCGCAAATAATGAGACGGATAATTTTAAAAGTCCTTAAAGAATTATATGTTACAAATAAAAAACCTCTCCGATCTTTCGACAAGAGAGGCATTTCAGAATAAGATGGCGGACACTGTGCACTGAGCGCTGATACTAAAAGTTCGTATATCGCATATCGTTAATTTTAATCTCCGTAGGCCTAATACGCCGCCGTGCCACCCATATCCGCCAGCTGGCGGAGAAGGATGGAAGTCCCGAACCTTCGGGACGAAGGCTGTGCCTTGTGCGAAGGAGATTCTTGTTGTGAAATCAATTGAAACCCTTGTTCAACCGCTCTGCGGTTGTTGGTATTTATTGGGATAAATTTCTATTTCCGTACGACCCCGCTGGAGTCAAGAGAACAGGAGAGGAAGTCTGGGGTATGGAAGAAATGAATATCGAATCATGAACAAGGAACATTCGATTAACGAAGTTAACTTCGATTGTTCGAATGCTCGATTGTTCGGCGTTCTGAAATCAATCTGCTTACAGCATAGTGCATACCGCCTACAGATAATAAAAAGCCTCTCCGATCTTTCGACAAGAGAGGCATGTTAAATTTCCGATTACAGGTCACCGGTTACTGGTCACCAGCCACCAGCCTGTCCTTCGTAGCTCGTAGAGCGAAGAAGGATTACCAGCCTGCCCTTCAAAGGCCTACTACGCCGCCGTGCCACCCATAGCCCCCCTTTGGGCGAAGGATGGAAGTCCCGAACCTTCGGGACGAAGGCTGTGCCTTGGCGTAGAAGGGTTACTATTTCATCAGAATCATTTTCTTCGTTGAAGTAAATGACCCAGCATTCAGACGATAGAAGTAGACGCCCGAGCTGTAATGCGAGGCATTCCATCTCAGCATATAATTGCCTGCTTGCTGATATCCGTTTAGCAATGTTTCAACCTGACGTCCAGTAATATCATATATCGATATGGATACATTTTGCGCTTCCGGCAAGGTATATCCGAAAGTCGTCACAGGGTTGAATGGATTTGGATAATTCTGTTCAAGCATATAGTTTGAAGGAATGACCGGATCGTCAATTGCCGTCACGGACGTTTCTCCCACTATGGTCAATGAACTGAAGTGAATAACACCGGAGAAGATGCGGTTGAAAATCAGATCAACAGTCGTTTCAGTAATACCCGTGGTATCGAACATTACACTATCGCCATCCATTGTGGCAAAAAACATACCAAGCGAAGCAGGATCAAGTCCAAGCTTGTCCAATAATCCGCGTTTATAGACCAATCCAACGATCAACGGTGTTTCAAAATAATATGGTTCCTGAATTGTATCATTTACCATGACATTGAATTCGACACCGGCTAGAACACCTTCATGTCCCCAGCCAACGCTATCGCCACGGATCTCTGCAAATTTCGGCAGACTAATATGAATTCTGATATCTTCTGTCAGACAACCAAGAGGAAAATATATTTGCCCACCATTCAGAACGTTCATCGGGTGTGGCAATCCGCCGATAGTCCAGATCTTACCTTCAGTCAATTCACGCATAACCGAATAGCCCTGAGGATTAGGACTGTCACGTGTAATTGTGATGGCATTTATGCTTGTGGAATCTGCAATAGAATCCTGGACGATCACAAGCGTACTGGCGCCCACATCGCCAATTTCAGCTTTGACAATAGCATAACCGAAAGCGGTAGTGTTAAACAAACCATCCTGAGAGATCGTTCCAACTGGCATGCCATCCAAACTCCAGGTAAAAGAGGAATCTGCAAGCTTGCTCGGTTCTCCATTCTCTGCTCTGTAATACACGGCAAATTGTACCTTTTCTCCAAGAGTTACGATGGTATCTCTCGGCATCATGACCAAACCATTGTAATCTTCATTATCTTCTGGGGTAACAACGGGATAGATCCTTGCAAAAACCCATGCGTTCAGTGTGTCCACATTTACTTCGATCATGCATTCCCCGGGCCGTTCGGCATAAAACATACCCGTTTCGGTGATCGTTCCAAGAGAATCCGGACGCATGGACCAAACGCCGACCGTATCTGTTATCACTTCGTTCGTGTCAATGTAAATGACCGTATATTGCACCGAATCACCGACAAACATTTCCAAGTCGTTCTGTGCTATCTCTACACAGGGCAGTTTGCCATAACCACTATCGGTTTCAACGGATATAATGACTGTATCGCTTAATTCGCCCAATGTGGCAATCACAAGGCCTTCACCATCATTCTTTGCAACAAGCAATCCTTTTGAATTGACTGTCGCCAATTGATGCGGATCAACCGACCACGCCGCCGTTGTGTCATGTTCGGTTTCATTTGAGTCAACATACACAGCTTCCAATTGGATTATATCTCCAACCATTAATTCGAGTACCACAGGACGTATTTGAAGTTCCTGAGCAAAAACAAAACCCGAAAATAGCAGAAGGGACAAACCAATCTTCAAAGCTCTAAAACGCTTTAACATACTTAACATAGCTTTCTCCTTTTCATATATTATTAAGTTATCTCAATGTTAAGACACATGTAAGTAATGAAAAAGTTAAAGAATTTAGTGAAATAAATAAAAAGGAGCTCACCGGGAGCTCCACTTTTATATTCAGTACACAGACTTTCGTTTAGGTCTTATAAAAATAAACCCGCACAAGACCTTCATTGTTTTCTACCACATAATGCTCAAAGCCCAGACTGGCTCCTTTTTCGATCAAAGGCACAGGTAAAAAGGATGCAATGAGTTCATAGATCTCTGAAGATCCAATTTCACTCAGATCACTGATCACCTGATTAACGGGATGTTCGCCTTGGGCCAGCATATCGCGGGAATCAAAGCTTTTAGTAACCTTTTCTTTTTTATACCATTCGGGTTGATCTCGATTGACTTTAAAATCATCTGAACTTTCTATACAATCTTGTCCAACTAGTTTGCGTAACATATTTATTAAATCCTCTACTTTTATGTGTCCTATTGCAGCAACCTGCTGCATGGTCGCAATCTTTGCGATCGTCTTTCTCAGTAAGGGGTTCTTGAGATCTTTGAATACAGGAATGTATTCGATCAATTGATCTTCAAGCTGTGGAAATTCATCCAGCACTTGCATTAATTTTGATTTTGGTGTAATGATCATGATATTTCCTTTTATTTGTAAGATAAAATACGCTGTTCGCCTTTAAGCTCACGATAAACGTTCACATTATGGGAGACTTCAAGTGTCCCAAGATATTCCCCTTTATCATTCCTGAGTGCAAAGTATTCAATATGGATCATTTGGCCGCCCATGTTGATCCAGAAGGGAGCCCGACTCTCTTTGCCGTTCTTGAAATCCGCAACGATCTTGTCGACAATATGTGCGGATGCAGGTGGATGGCATAAACGGACATCACGGTTCAAGATGGCACGATTACGCTGAAATACCCGTTCGGCACCCTGTGAGAAGTACTTTACCTTATCATTACGATCAACAAAGGTTATATCTACCGGCAGATGATTCAGGATAGCTAGCAATTCTTCAACGTCAAATCCACCCGATGGCAATTGGATCTGCCCCCCACTCTGCTGCATTTCATTGATGGATTCCTCAGCAACGCCCTCGGGGCGCCAGTTGACTTGTGGATCATACAGGCAATAACCGATCTCAAGAGATTGTTTGGAGATTTCATACCATTCACCATCACTAATGTTATCAAGTGACATAGGGAAGAGGATTTCTTCTTCTTTGATCACCATATCATCTATTCCCTGGGCGGCGGGTAAAAGGATCATTTCGGCTGATGCCAGGAGTTCTTTGGCTGTAATTTCTTCAACTTGAAGTAATTCAATGGCGCCTTTAACCAACTCGCGGATTTCATCATCCTTGCCCCATAATACTTTAGGTGGTCCTGTGATGCCTTTAGCCTCAAGGTAAGGGAAGATCAAATATTCTTTTCTTTGGTAATGCTTATCCGCATCAAAAAGCTGATTGAACAAAGCCCGAAGTCCAAGGATATCCTTTGCTACATCTTCTTCACCTGATTTGCTGATCTTTTCAAGAAGCGCACGGATCTGAGCAGTCACTTTTTTCAGCTCGATATTTTCTTTTTTCATAACATCGATGGGGTGACCTTCGGGGGCTTCTTTGGCATCTGACAGATCGACCTTACCATGTAAAACAGCAGAATGAATATCGCAAAGTTTTAAAACTTCTTCTTCCGGAAGTCCTTCGCTGATCAGTTCTTGCTCAACCTCGACCACATCTCCATAGGGTACTTGTGATAAAATATCGGTCAATTCTGCACGGACCGTATTTTGCGATTCGCCGTTGTGCAATTTTAATATAAGTTTCTTTAATTTTGCTTTTCTCTGTGAAGAGTTATTAATTAATTCACTCATTTTACACCTCTTTATTATTTTTCTTCTTCATTGAGATCATGCTTGTAATACCAAAAACAAAGAATGCCAGTCCAAACCAGACATGCAAGTGCACGATCATTTGATGTGCCGGCGGATTCCCGGTAAGGTAATTTATAAACAAAGGGATAGTGGTAAGCAATGTGGCAATAAAGCTGACCGTTCGTAGAATATTCAGTATTTTCATGTTAGACTCCAATTATAAAATTATAGCTTTAGATTTGGGCATGGGGGCTTTAATGACAAGGACTCTCACATTACTGTCACTTTTATTATACCAGCAATGAGCGATCATTTTTGGACTCTCCACTAAGGTTCCGGTCTTAATCTCTTGCTTTTCTTCACCAATAAGAACCGTAGCAACTCCTTCAAGGAGGTAAAAGGCAACATCAACCGACGTTAAGTGCGGCTTTAGTTCTTCGCCAGGTTTTAGCAAGATGTGTGTGATCTGTGCCGTTTCATTAAGATACAGATCTCTTAC
>CAYTLV010000107.1:0-6508 GCA_964438445.1 uncultured bacterium
GCGCAATTGTTTGTGCGCGTTACTAGACCCAAATAAGACACCATCCGGTACAACAACTGCTGCCCGACCACCAATTTTAAGCGAATTGATAATTCGGTTGGTAAAAAGCAATTCCGTTTTGGTGGTTGAAAGTGCTAAGCTTTCATTAATATCGCTTTTATCAATACTTCCTTTAAAGGGAGGGTTAGCCAGAATACAGTCGAAGGTGTTATCCTGATTATATTTTTTAGACAGGGTATCGGCTCGTTCGATATTCGGATGATCAATGCCGTGAAGGATAAGGTTCATTAAGCCAACACGAACCATAGTAGAATCAAAATCATACCCAAAAAAAGTGTTTTCTTTTAATTGTTTCCAAAGGCGTTTATCTGTCAATTTGTCGGCGGCAAGTCCCCGCATAAATCCATCCTGATCGACAAAGCGTTTGTCTTCTTGTGTCATTTCTTTAAGTATGTGAAGGTAAGCGCCTAGTAAAAAACCCGCGGTACCACAGGCCGGATCACACATTGTATCACTAATCTTGGGATCAGCCAATTCGCACATTAGGGCAATGATGTGCCGGGGCGTGCGGAACTGTCCGTTCTTGCCCGAGGAAGAAATTTCGTTGAGTAGAAATTCATACATATCTCCCTGTGGGTCGCTGAAAGTTTGTCCGCTTTTTTGTTCCTTGTCGATCTCCATGTAAAGCTGGTCAATGATGTTGACTGCCTCAACCAACAAAGAAGGTTTTGGTATAATAAACACAGCATCTTCCATATGCTTGGTAAATGCCGAGTCATCTCCGCCCAGTTGTTTAATGAACGGGAATACACGCATTTGAACATGTTGCAGCATGTCGCCGCCTTCCATCTGTTTGAAATGCGACCAGCGTAAATTGCTTTTGTCAATTATTTCCTTGCTTGGAAGTTCAAAGTCGCCTTCAAATATTGATTTATAGTTGTCCCCCGTAAACTCAGCGGCTAATTGGGCGTTGCGATCCATTTCATCCAAACGGCGCATAAATAACAGATATGAGATCTGTTCAATTGCTGTTAGGGGATTGGAGATACCACCGCTCCAGAATTTATCCCATAGTGATTTAATTAAAGATTTCATTGTGTTTGATAACATTAATTATTCCTTTTTAATATCCACTTTGCGGCACGACCAATGCCGGTGCTTTCAATAATATCTTCGTCTCTTAATTGTCTCAGAACATTCCGGATCATATCGCGGCTAATACCGGGGCATGCGCTTTCAATGTCCGAAATAGCAAAGGGTCCCACTTTGCGCTTAACCGCGTCTTTAATTTGTTCGGTTTTTGTGGCCCCGCTATCCGGAATGGCCTCAATACGCTCCTCAAATTCTTTATATGCTCGAAGCATAACTCCCCAAAAATAGTCCAGCCAAGGGTAAATATTATGTTTTCCTTCGTGCCAACCACGAGAACTCTCTTCCAGAACCTCATAATAGCTTTCTTTCGATTCTTCAAATATACGCTCAAGAGATATATATCTACCAACATCATATCCGAATTTATAAAGCAGTAATGATGTTAATAAACGAGAAACACGTCCATTTCCATCAGAAAAAGGGTGAATGCATAGAAAGTCAAAGACTGTTATAGGGATTAAGATCAATTCCTCATATGCTTCAGTAATAGAGAGATTTAAATACTGTCCAACCAAGGTATGCATTGCCGAGGGTGTTTGGACTGCCGAAACAGGTTTAAATCTTACCTTGACAGTTCCGTCGGGAAATCTTTCGATAATTTGATTATCATTCATTTTCCAATGCCCTCCTTCGGTACTATGATAGCGATAGATCAGAGAATGTAATTGTAGTATGACATTTTCTGTGAATTGCATATGTAACCAAGAATCGTGTATTAGGTTTAGGGCATCGCGATAACCGGCGATCTCTTGTTCAGAACGATTTCTAGGGGTGGTTTTTTCGGCAATAATATTTTCTATACGTTTGGGTGGGGCGGTTACGCCTTCCAGTCTATTTGAAGATTCAATTGATTGGACTATTGCCACCTGTCGTAATGTTTCGAGAATTTCAGGTTTTTGTTTTGAGTAAAGTGTTTGCCTGCCTCGGTGTTCGCCAAGGCGTTTTAATACAGTAGTCTCTTCTGTTGTGAAACGAAGATTGTCAAGATAAGAAGATTTAAGTGAATTCATACATATCCCCACGTTGTTTATAGGGTAATGTAAACCATAAAGGGGGTAATGTCAAGCACAATTTACCCCATTTAGTATTCTATTACCCTATTAAAGCGTTAGGATTTGAAAATGAGAAATAATTTCGTCTATTTCGGAGGGATTGAAAAGTCCACGTATTCCTTGCGGGTGTAGTTGTGTAAAGGGAGCGCTAATTAAGTCGCGTTTTTGAGCGCTGCCTTTTTGCAGAATAAAAGACTTCAGCACCATAAGAAAGCGAATCTGGTGTTCGCTAAAAACATTATGCGAGCGTATAAAGGCATCAAATAATTCTGAAATGGTTTCGAAAAAGGAGGATACCGGTTTAATGCCTAAGATATGTTTGATAAATTCAATGAACGATGCCTGTTGATTGTCGTAAATTTTACGAAGATTTTCTTCACTAACGTTGGGATATCGTTCTTTCAGAAGTGTTGCTAAATCGTTGATCTCTTCATCCGAAATATCCTCACCCAATATAATCTTTTGCAGTACCGGGTTTGTCTTAATCAGCTCTTGGATAGTTTTTTCAACTTTTAATTTATAGGCATTAATGTTCATACTCTCATGCTGAGGACCAAATTCAATATATTCTTTTACTTCAAGCAAATCTGTTAGATTGGTTTTGATCAACTTGTTTACGACTTTCTGTCTGTATCGCATTAAGGGAGCCAGTTTTGCAACAATTTCATCATAATCATCATCAGAGGTTTTAATCCAAAATGTCTTGCTGAGAACACGACGGATAAAGTCCTTCTTGCGAGCAACAATATTGACTGTTAGAGGAAGGGAGTCTATTTTTTCAAGAACACTCTCTTTGATAAGGTCGTACTGCTCCATGTTACCATCAATTTTGGCAATAGAAAGCTCAAGTAAATCAAGTTCGAACCGCATAGCTTTGAAATCGGATTCCGACAACGCTCTCATTAAGGGAGCGATATGGTCTTGAAGATAAACAATCTTTTCAGGATTGATCCGCTTGAAAAACTCTTCATCCTTTGTTTGATCGATAAATTCTTGTCCCTCTAAAGTGACGACAGAATTTTTTGGAAGAGATATAATGTCTTGAATAATTTGCGTGGAAACTTTATTGACGATATCCGTAAGTTCTTGTTCTAAGGCAAGAGAAAGTTTATTTACTCTGGCATGAAACAACCTGACAGGCAATGGCAATTGCGGATTGGGTTCTTTTCCTTCAGGCCGCAACTTGAAATACTCGAAATTTTCCCAGCAATCCATGATTAGAAATTTATCTTTTTTGGGACACCAAGGTTTTATTTTATCAGGGTTTAAAATTCGCGTTCCTCGTCCAATCATCTGCCAAAATTTCGAATAGGAGAAAACAGGCTTGGCAAACACTAGATTAACGATTTCCAGAATGTCAATACCTGTGTCAAGCATATCCACGCTGATCGCAATTCTAGGCATATCCTGATTTTTAAAACGGTCAAGAATTCCACCTTTGCCATGAACACCGCGAATATCTGAAATGATTACCTCCGCTAATCGTCCCCTATATTCAGGATAAAGAGCATTAAAGACATCACATAAGCGATATGCATGTTTTTTTGAGATAGCAAAAAAGATAGTTTTTCCAGGTAAAACACCATTTGGATCCTTGATACATTCTTCCATGAACTCCCGCACGATTAGAGCATTGGTTCCTTTGTTGCTGATCTTTTTTTCCAACTCTGTTCCCGAAAAGTCGATTTCTTCAGGATCTCTACCTTCAGCAAGTAATTTTCGCCTATCATGATCTGCGATGGTTTTGCTATTGATTCCTTCTTGTTGGAATTTTGTTCTTATTTTGAAAGCCTGAAAATTGGAAAGATAAGGGGGTATGTTTTTTAGTGCTTCTTCATAGGTATAGGAAAAGCTAGGCAGTCCGTTCTCACATTCAAAAAGTAAAAATGTATTATGATCAACATGATCTTTAGGCGTTGCGGTCAATCCCAACTGCATTGCATCGAAATAATCAAAAATGTTTTTGTATACGTTGTAAATCGATCGATGGCTTTCATCTGCAATAATGATATCAAAGAAATGTGAGGAGAGGGGACACTTTTCTTGTTCAATAATATTGAGCATGGTGGGGTAAGTAGTTACATAAACCCGTCGATCTTGTGCAAATTTGTACTCTTTTTGCTTTGGCCAAACAGGGGCGTTAGGTAGGTGTTCTGCAAAAGCTTCAAGCGCTTGTTTTTGCAGGGCTATTCGATCAACAAGAAATAATACACGTTGTACACGATTGGCACGCATTAGCACATCGAGCAGTGCCATAGCGGTTCTTGTTTTACCTGTTCCAGTCGCCATAACAAGGAGAAATTTACGTCGTTGATTTTCAATGTCTTCAAGGACTTTTCTGATTGCCTGCATTTGAAAAGGTCTGCCCGCAATTTTTGTATCGATCATTTCGATTGAAAGCGGTTTTATTTTATCACGTTGGAATTGTATACGTTCAAGATCTGCGATGGTTGGAAAATTAAAGATTTTTCTGGGTGGATAACGCTCCGAATCCCAGAAAAAATAGTCAAACCCGTTTGTATAAAAAACAAAGGGCATAAACCCGATATTATCTTTAATTTTTTCTGCGTAATTAAGAGCTTGAAGTTTGCCTTTTTCAGCATCAACAGATGTCCGTTTTGCTTCAACTACAGCAACAGGTTTTCCATTTTTACCCAACAAAGCATAATCGGCAAAAAGATGACCTTCGTAAGGTCTTTCGGGATCTTGAATAGTTGGAATAGCTTTTGTCCAGATATCAAGTTCTGTCGTAACTAAAAGCGGGTCATTAACCTTCCAGCCGGATTGATCCAGTTTTTTGTCAATTAGGTCTCTGCGTGTTTTTGCTTCGTTTCTATCCATTGTACTTAGGCGTTAATTCAAGATAATAATATGTAGATAATATTCGAACTTAGCAAACGGAAATTAAAACAGTAGATTTAACACCAAATGATAACTACATCTGTGTCATCCGCGCAATCTGTGGATGAAGAGAGTTGATGTGTTGATGATTGATGTTTAAGGCATTTCAAGATTTCCATATCGTGACGTTCGGAGAGATCTCCTTGAATAACGAACAATAGAACATTCGAGCATTCGAACAATCGAAGTGTTGGTATTCACAATTCTGTAATATGAATAGATTTCTCCACTCCGCTCTGCTTCGGTCGAAATGACACTTCGTGTCTGTTTTTCTTGGCGTTTTGTTTTGCCGTGAGCTTGTTTATCTTTGTGGATAAAATATCATCTTCTTTGTGGTGCTTTGTGTTCTTTGTGCCTCCGTGAGAGGTTCTTCGAAAAGGCAAGCTGTATGCACTAAGCAGTAAAGCGCTCAATATTCAGTCCATAGCAATAGGCAAATATTGGTCTAAAAAACTGACGGTTGATAGCCGAGCGCTAATAGCTTTACTGTGACATAAATAGATCTCTCCACTCCGGTCGAGATGACAAGTTCTGGTTATTTATTTTTGTGGCTTTGAGGTACTTAGTGCCTTTGTGTGAGGCTCTTAAAGAAAGTAAGCAGTAGGCACTAAGCAGTAATCAGTAAGGCATTCAATATTCAGTCCGGCTCCAGCCCAAAGCCATCATTTTTGTGACTCGTAACTCGTAACTCGTTACTCGCGCGTCACGCGTTTCGCGTCACACGTTACGCTACATAATTACTTGTATTTTAGCGTTCTAGTGTATATTTTACCACGCAATTGAATGAATGAAGTATTACGGAGAAAAAAGCACATGTACAAACCGGTTTCAAGCAAGGTGGATTTCGTTAAACTCGAGCATGAACAACTCAAGTTCTGGAAAGAAGATTCCATTTTTGATATACGCCGCAAGCAAAATGAGAACGGCCCTCGCTGGTCATTTTTAGACGGTCCCATTACGGCCAATAATCCCATGGGCGTGCATCATGCCTGGGGACGCACATTGAAAGATGTATTCAACCGCTATCACAGCATGCTGGGCGAAAAAATGCGCTACCAGAATGGTTTCGATTGCCAGGGTCTCTGGGTCGAGGTGGAAGTGGAAAAGGAGCTCGGTTTCAAGTCAAAAACCGATATTGAGAAATTCGGCGTAGAAAAATTTGTACAAGCCTGCAAGGACCGCGTAATGAAATATTCCGCTATTCAGGCGGAACAGTCCAAGCGCCTCGGCTATTGGATGGACTGGGAAAATTCCTACTATACCATGAGCGATGAGAACAATTACACGATCTGGCATTTCCTCAAGAAATGTAACGATCGCGGTTTAATTTATAAAGGTCACGATGTGATGCCCTGGTGCCCGCGCTGTGGATCTGCCATGAGTGAACATGAGATTGCGACCGA
>CAYTLV010000108.1:0-6367 GCA_964438445.1 uncultured bacterium
ACACTAAATATTTCTGCTGTCTCAACCAACAGTCCAATTTCTCTACCAACTATTGCATCAGGTAATACTACTCCTGTAGTTCCTGTTGCACCTTTATTACTATATGTTATTCCTTCATCCAAATGCTCCTCAAAAGAATAACCATCAGTAACTATTTTCACATCTTTTCGTTTGTTCTTAACTACTTGATATCCGCTTCCATTCATCTAATATCTCCCTAGTCTCTTATGAAACTACACCTTTGCCAACCATAAAGATTGCAGAACTTTGATTAGTAACAGCAACAATCTCGTCCAATGTTGAAGTTGTAGCATTTTTCACAGAATAGAATGTTTCCAAATCTGCTTCAGCTACATGGTCATTTCTTGTCACACCCGTTATATTCAATGCCAACATCTCAGCATTAAGATCAAAGTTGTCCATACCAACTCTTGTTTGATATGGCACAGGATCGCCATACCCCAGTGCATTTTTTGCAAGAATAGGAATGCCATAATTTTCCTTGCTAGTTGCATAGGTAGGTGGCTTTTCATATCCGTTTACACCTTCAAAACTAAGTACTCCAGCTGTATTATCCCAACTTCTTACCAATCGGTTATCAATAAGGAACATAAACTCTTCCCAGATAAATACCTTTTGTTTGTTCATTGGATTATCATATTCCTTGCCCATAAATGCTTGTTCATAGGCTTTACGGAATACCTCTTCTTTCTTCAATGTAGCCAACAATGGTCTGTTCAGTCCTGCCAACCAATAAGAAACACCTTTATATGTAGCACTTTGAGGTATGCCCAAATCTTCCAATGTAGTTGCCATTGCTGTCAAAAAATCAACAGAAATTTGATCAAGATCAGCATAATCAGTATTGATAGCAGCTGTCATTTCAGACACTTTCTTATTTTTACCAATTGTACCAATTTTAACCACTGCATCAGCATTGTTCATGTACAAGTTTGGATGTAAAATTTTCTTTGCTCCAATTCCATTAGGTGCAATATCAAGTCCGGCAGTAATATTGCTTGAATGTCCTTCATATATGGCAGCAAAGAACAATCCATTTTTACCCTTTCGAAATTTGTCCACAAGAGCAGGTTTAGCAAGGTTATAATCTTTTTCAAAATCAGCCTTACGCAAATCATCCATACTTCCCTTTTTAGTGACTACCGTTTTTGCTATTGTATTCACATAACAACGTTTATACTCCCAACGTAATTCTTCTCCTGTGCTAGGATAATAATGATCACCCATCAGCAAAGGTCCTTCAAGATCCAAAAGTAAAGGTACTTGAACTGTATCTCCACCATCTCCACCAAATCCCTTTATTCTCGAAACAATACTATTTGGTATGCGAGTTGGTACAAATTTCATTTCGCCATTACTCTGTTTTTCCAATGAATATTCGATATCGCCTATCCAAGGGGCAAAGAGTAATGAACTGTCAATCATGCGATCAATATTCGCATCAATATAAGGAAATCTTATAGATGTTCCTATGTTTTGTACTGCGGCTTCTGCCATAATACTTCTCCTCTAATTTTGTATTAAATTTCTGTACAACGAGATTGTATCTCGTTATATCTACATATCTGCTTCAGGATAAACTCCATGATCTGAATAATACTGCTTTCTAAATTCTTTGTTAGACATTTTACCTATAGCCCTTGCTTTCTCATTAGCGGATTTATCACTCCAAGACTTTTTATTAGAAAATGAGACCTTGTTACCCAAAGCTCCCATATCCATTCGTCCTGCATTACCAAGATCATCACGAAACTTCTGTTCAGCCTGTGCCGATATTGCCTTTTTGTAGTTTTCTGCTCCCACATGCTTCATCAAGCCAATCTCGATATCAGTTGCAGTTAGTTTTCCGCTATCACTCGATTTGTGTGCATGAGCAACAATATTATCCATCTCAATTTGAGAGAGATCAAGCCCTGTTCTTTTAAGTATCTCAGCTTTGCTCTTTACAACAAATTCATCATTGAAATTCTTATCCAAACTAGATTTAACAGCCTTTTCAACCTCATAGGTTCGTTCAGATTGATCCAGTTGCTTCAGCTTAACTTCCTGCTTAATCTTCTGGCTAGATAGCTTCTCATACGCAGCACTATCAAGTATTGGATCAAGATCACTTAGTTTTCCATCGATATTAGAAATGTTTTTTTCAGTTTTACTTCTACTTTGTTGAATCCTTTTGCCTTCATCAACGACCACATTCTTATTCTGCAACTTCGATATGTGCTGTGTTTGTTCATAAAGCATCTTATGAAGATCATCAACACCTTTACCTAGTAAAGTCTCAGTAAATTTTTCAGGTAATCCCGATTGTTCCGAAGCATTATTTCCAGATTGTCCTTCGTCATCTGCGAACGAGTCTGTACTATCTCCGGGTTCGTTATTCTCAAAATCTCCTGCTACTTCATTTTCTTCAAATTCATTTTCTTCTTCAAACATTTGTCACACCCCTTTATCTTTTTTCTGTTCTGTACAACTAGATTGTATCTCGTTACGCTTTGGCACTTTGGTTTGTCCTCTGTTCAATATCCATCATCTGTGTCATCTTATCATTCGTTTCGTTCTCAACTACCTTGTTTTGCATAATTCGCTGACCCTTACTCATCATATCTATCCACAATTGCTTATCTTTAAGAGTACTATGTTTCACTAGCAAACTCCAATCAATTTGTTCAGGAGGATAACCGGCGTCCAGGAGAGTGCGGACAAAAACCATATTCTGATTAAACACTTCCTCTAGCCGGTTAGGGGTGCTTGCCGATGCATCTAGTTCGGCGTAACCAACAGCTTGTCTAATATTATTCTTTATATTTTCTTCATCATATTTCAAATTCACAATCTCATAACCAAGCCCACCATGATATTCAGCAGAAGTCTCAATAACTCTATCATCTTCAAAATATACAAATGGTACTGTTTGCAAATAATCAGATGCAATCTCTTCAGCTACCCTTGCTTTAGCTTCATAATAAATATTGGTAGCTCGCAATCCCTGACTTACTTTACTATCATAAAGCACACCAGATTCGGCAGAATTTCCCTTCTTTCCTTCCATTGCAGCAGTTATATTAGATACTTCCTGCAAAAAATTAAGATCTCCCATTACACCATTCTGTATTGTTGAGATACTAGCAGAATTCACAGCTCCACTATCTCTTACAGCTCTATTGTTTATATTTTTGTATGGTACTACACTGGTTGGTTCTCCTGCCGATACTTGTAGTTGTTTGATAGCTTCTGTTTCCTTTTTGTCCACGTGCCAAACATTAGATAATTGTTGTGTAATATAATCAACTTCCTGAGACTTACCTTTGTTGATACGATCCTGAACATCAAGCATCAAATATGCTAAACTTGCCTGTTTTGTTTTCTGAATATGAAAGTTATAGCTGAAACAAACAAAGCCACTCAACCTAGTCACAGGTAAAGCATATTCAGTCTTTTCAATAACAAGATTTGCACCAGGTACAATAGTAGTGATAAATACTCGCTTCTCACTGATTTCTCTTATTACCTGATAACTTCCCTTTGCTAATTTTCCAAGTTCCTTGTCAGTAACAGTCAAGAATGATCCTTCCATCATCACTACCGTTACAGGAGTTTCCCTTATTTCTTCCTGTTGACAAACTAAATATCTGTCTCCATCTTTATATTCCGTAGTATTTTCTACAGTAGGATCATACCAACTCTCAAGCTGTTTCCACCAATCTTGATTCAATTCCGTAAATGATGATTTACTAGCCAAAAATCTAATCTCATCCCAACTCATCCAGTCATCCCAAACTATAAATCGGCAATCAGAAAGATCATTCATTTTCATCTTTCCATCAGGATGTACATCAAGTGTGTCCCATCTTCGCCATTTATAAGTAAGATATCCCTTCTTGTCACTCTCAATATATCTTCGAATCCACCCACCAGTAGGATAAAGTAGTCCATCAGTTAGTTGAGATAATAGCAGGTCTTCAAGTTTTTCCCTTTTTTGCAAAAAATCAAAATTTTTCTTCAATAATGCTATCTCATTTTCATGCTCCCAACTATCAGCATTAAAAGTAACTTCTCGCCTATTACCACTCTCATTACCCACAACAGTAGTAATTTTGCTGATAACTACAGCATATCTCATCAATGGCTTATTGTTAGCATTTGCACTTGCTTTTTCAGCAGTACTATATGGGTCATGATTAATATATCTTCTCACTTCTCGTGTTCGATCTCGACTTGTTTTCCAATCAGATATACTCTGTTCTCGCACAGTTAATACTTCATTCACAGTCTCTTTACGTTCTTCATGTCCTGCTTTCTTAGTATAAATCAAACTCCCTTTATAATTCATATCCCAACCTCTTTATTTCCTGTACAACGAGATTGCATCTCGTTTATAATCTTGTTTTCTATTTTGTTTGTCATACTCAAATGAGAAGTAGAATAATTTTTCACGCAGCTCTCCAACTATTGGTCTTAGGTTTTCCCTGATAAGTGCCTATCAATCCTTTCAGTTTTCGCAACATTCTATCTTTCAATCCCATCTTCTTTTCAAATTTCGGTTTTTCATCAACTCCATAAATCAAAACCATAAGCAAATATCTTGTCTCATCATAAGGGTGATCAAATACGTTTTTAGATACCTTATTCGGGTCTTTATCATCGCAAGGAAGGTTAGGAAAGCTCTCAATATTTTGAACACAATTATCAAGAAAGGTTAGTCGCACATTTCCGTTCTTATCAGGTTTCAAAGAGTCAGCCACACACATAGCCCCAGCCTCTCTATCGTTGATTCCTTTGTCCATATACAATCCATGTTCTTGATAAACATCAGCAAAAGTATAAAAGTTCATTCCCTTGTCATGTCGTTTAAAGTAAGAATTAGGGTCGCCTATCACGAGTTCCCAATCATTTGGACTAATATTATAGGTCTTCATGAAATAGTCCACTGTGTAGCTCGCTTGCTCATTGATAGTCATATTATTCTCTACTATCTCGTCAAATTTTACAATATTTCCAGTATATCGGTGTTCAGCATACGCACCACA
Source organism: uncultured bacterium (assembly GCA_964438445.1). Taxonomy (GTDB): domain Bacteria; phylum Fidelibacterota; class Fidelibacteria; order Fidelibacterales; family Fidelibacteraceae; genus M50B103. The sequence continues at coordinate 5,049 of CAYTLV010000108.1, forward strand.
CGCCCATGCCGAAGTTTTGGAATATCCATAGTCATTACTCAAATAAAGTCTATAGTCACTCCAATTAAATTCTCTCATTTTCTTTTCAAGATCAGAATTGTTGATAGCTCCAAAAAATTTCATCTGATTACCAACGTGTATCTTCTCATCCCACATATCAAAGAATTGTCCAACAAATACATCCCAATCCCCAAATAAATACATTCTCTTGATATGGTCTGGCTTATCAATCAAGTTTCGCACATAATCTTTGTCAAATTCCGATAAATATGGATTGTCAAAAACCAAAGAAGGTAAAAACATATATCTATTCTTCGCCTTAGTCACATACACTTTTCCGGCAGTTGTTGGTTGATAAGTTAAATCATATTCAGGATAATAGATAGGATCGCCGTCTGTCACAGGAGGGCAAGTCTTAATAAACTTTCTTCGAACCCAACTATGTCCACGCCCACCTGGATTGGTTGTATATATTTTTTGAGGAATTATTTTTCCATTCGCAAAGTTTCCACGTACCGAAGTTTCCATTTCATCAACCCAATCCTCATCAAATTGAGTCAATTCTTCAATAATAAGCTTCGCAAACGATGGTCCCCTAAAAAACTCAAGATGCTCTTTCTTATTAACAGGTCGAAATAAAACCTTTGCCCCAGATGGAAAAACGTAACCGGCACACTTCATTCCAGAAATATTAGAATGCCATTTTCCGCCAAAATGTGGGTATGTCCTATCAGTCTCTACTTTCGTATTCGATAGTAATTGCGATTCTGTTTTACGCACAATGCAAATAATATAATCCGGATAATCCAAACAATATTTAAAATAAGTCTTTATACCGGTAATTGAGTCAACTGCATCACGAAATCCAGTCACATCAATCCTGTCCTTGCGTATCTCATATTCAGTATATTTCTCAACAACTTCGAGAACACTTTTCATACCAGATACTCCAAACGTCTTGCCGCCACCCCTAGCACCACCATAAACGATAGTATTAGCAATGTCACCAGTAATGCTGATCAACAGTTTCTGTTTCGCTGTTGGTTCTATCAACTTTGACCTCTTTCACACTCTGCGTAATAAACCTATCTAATTTTTAAAAATTTACTATTCTATGTCAACACCTAATTTAATATTTACGTTCTTTTTCTTCAAATGGTGTTTTTTTATAAAAATTCCGCCACCTGTGTGGGTATATAATATTAGGGGGTCACTCCCAAAGGTTGGGTTGATGTTTTTGATTGATCCTGCTTATTTGATGAGGATTTGTGTGATTTGATGTCGATATTGAACTATATTCTAATAGATATTTGTGATTT
>CAYTLV010000109.1:0-6310 GCA_964438445.1 uncultured bacterium
TGGATTGGTAATCTTATTAGGTCACCTGCATCCTGTTGCGGGTAATACATTTGGCGAAGTAGTCCGCAATCTTTTTGGTAACTGGCGCTTGGTGGGTGTATTACCAAGGATCGCACTGTGCTATCTGTTTGCTTCTCTTTTAGTTCTAAAATTTAACAAAAAGACAGTGATGTGGATTGCGGGCGGTATTCTTGTGGGTTATTGGATTCTTCTGGCGTCAACAGGTGGTTTTGGTGTTGAGGATGTATTAGTACGCAAAATTGATCTGGCCATTCTTGGTGACGGACATATTTATCACGGCTATCGTGATAGCATGGGGCTACGTATTGCCTTTGACCCCGAAGGTTTGCTCAGCACGTTCCCAGCTATCGTTACAACCATTTTGGGGTACTTTACGGGTATGCTTATACTGGAAACATCCGATAAGAAACTATTGGTTAAAAAAATGCTCATTCGTGGCGTCGCTTTTCTTGCACTTGGTCTTTTATGGGGACTTTTCTTTCCCATCAATAAACCTATCTGGAGCTCATCGTATGTTATCCTAATGGGTGGTTGGGCAATGCTGTTCCTAGGTATTTCTATCTTGTTAATTGATGTTTTAGGGTGGAAAAGCGCAACGGAACCTTTTGTAGTTTTCGGTTCAAATCCGCTCTTTATCTTTGTGCTTTCTTCAGTGTATGCAAAACTGCTTGCCTATATAAAATTTATTCCCATGAACGGTGCAATAGTCAACACTAAAACATGGTTATTTGCTAAGATCTTTATGCCCATGGCCAATTATAGTCGTATCGATGCTTCTTTGCTTTTTGCATTGACAACGATTACGATCTTCTGGGCGATCTCATTGATCCTGTATAAAAAGAAAATTTTTATTAAAATATAAAAGGAGTTCAAACATGAAACGAATTTTAACAGTATTATTACTTATTGTAGTTGTTGTTCTTATTATTTTTGTAAGTAAACGCAATGACTTGGAAGGGGTTTGGAAGTGTACATCCTATGCTCTTTTGAATGATCAAGATCAATCATGGAATGAACAAGGACCTGCCTTACATGATATGTTTGAATTGAAGATATTTGATGATGAAAAAATCGTTGTCAGTTCTTCAGGAAATGAAACTGAAGGTATATACACAATGAGCGGTGACACACTTGTTATGACAATTAAAGGAAATACTACATACTATCTACATGATAAAGAAACCCTGACTTTGGTAAAGCATCCTCGCGCAAAAATAGTGTATACAAAAACCGGCAAAATAGAAATGGAATAAAATGAAGAGACAACATATTATTGTCGTTATTATGATAGTTTTATTACTCACATCTGTGTGCATGGCGGAAAAGCCCCAAGTAAAGTTGGGTATTGATGTTTTAGAAGAAAATGGCTTTGATATTCTTAAGGGTAAACGGGTTGGCTTGATCACAAATCCAACAGGTGTGTCTCAAGATTTACGTTCGACTGTAGATATATTATTTGAGACTCCTGAAGTTAATTTGGTTGCTCTTTTTGGTCCTGAACATGGAGTAAGAGGTAACTTTGGCGCTGGTGGTATTGTTGCCGATGATGTTGATCCCATTACGGGAGTTACAGCATATTCTTTATATGGTAAACGCAATCGACCTTCACCTAAATCATTGGAAAATGTTGATGTTTTGGTATTTGATATTCAAGATATCGGTTGTCGCTCATATACCTATATCAGCACTATGGGTCGCTGCATGGAAGCCGCCGCTGAAAATGATGTTGAATTTGTTGTACTTGATCGCCCTAATCCACTAACTGGAAATATTGTTGAAGGTTCAACCGTAAGAGATGGTTTTTATTCAGGTGTTAGTGCTTACAAAATTCCTTATGTACATGGTTTGACTATTGGGGAATTGGCGCAAGTTTACAATGAAGAAAATTTACTGCGAGATGAAGATAAATGTAATCTGACCGTTGTTCCAATGAAAGGTTGGAAAAGGAAAATGGCCTTTGAGGATACCGGTTTGTACTGGGTTCCTTCTTCACCACATATTCCTGAAGGGAATACACCTCCTTACTATGTATCAACAGGCGTCATCGGTGAATTTTATCAATTGAATATCGGTGTTGGATATACGCTTCCTTTTAAATGTTATGCTGCTGAATGGATTGATGCACAAGAACTTGCCAATGCTATGAATGCTTTAAAGTTGGAAGGTGTGGTTTTTAGACCCATCGCATACACACCTTATTATGGTGCGGATGAAGGTAAAGAAGTTAAAGGGGTTCAGATTCATATTACCGATTTTAGAAAAGTGGAACTCATGTATCTGCAATTTCGTTTCTTAGAAGTACATTATAAATTATATCCCGAACATGATTTGTTTGAAATGAGTAAAAATCGCTGGAGAATGTTTGATATAGTTTGCGGTACCGATGAAATTCGAACAGAGTTCATGAAAAATCACAAATTCGAAGATATAAAACCCATTTTCGAACGCGATGTAGAAGAATTTAGGGAAATGTCAAAAAAATACTATCTCTATAAATAGGAGTTAAAATGAAGAAGATACTAAGTTTATTATTATTGATTTGCATGATTGGCGGTGTGTTATTTGCGGGAAATAACCGTGAATGGCGCGCTATCTGGTCGATCACATGGAATCAGTTTTCGGCAAGTGCATCAGCTAATGAGTTAAAAGCTCGTGCCCGAGATATTCTTGATAAACATGTAGAAGCCGGTATGAATGCTGTTTTATGGCAGGTTCGACAAGGCGGTACGGTTTATTATCCTTCAGCGATCGAACCTTGGGGTCCCTATATCGGATATAGCGATCCAGGCTATGATCCACTTGAATATGCAATTGAAGAAGCACATAAGCGCGGACTGGAGTTACATGCCTGGTTCAATACATTTCATTGTTCTAGTGATTACGCCGGTACACCGGCTGTTGTACATCCCGAATGGGTTTGTCGTGATGGATACGGCCATCCGATGGGAAGCTACGAATCTTTATCTCCGGGTCTAAAAGAAGTTCGCGATTATACGGTCAATCTTGTTGCCGAGATCGCATCAAATTATGATGTCGATGGTATTCACTTTGATTATGTTCGCTGGAATGAATATGATAATACAGAAGCGAGTGTGCTGTTCGCACAATATGCAGAAGAAAATAATCTTCCTGATGGTATATATCCTCCGGGAATGGAAGAATATCTTGAAAAAAGAGAGTCGGATTCACAATCCAACCGAGCACCTTTGGCGCCCGCTTCCAGTAACTACTATATTTTTGATGTTGAGCATCCTGAGAGTGCCGGTATTCCGGATAGTACGGATCTTTTCCCCGATGCAACACCGGGTGTAAAATTTGCTTCCTGGGGCGACTGGCGTCGTGGTGCGACAAATGTATTTATTAAAGCTGTTCATGATACGGTTCAACAAATCAAACCATGGGTTAAGGTATCCCCCGCTGCTTTAGGACGATATCGCGATGCCGGTTGGAATGGATATTACAGTACATTTCAAGATGCTGCAAAATGGTTAAATGAAGGCTGGGTGGATATGATCACTGCCATGAGTTATCATTGGAATTCCGGTACGGAATTAAGATCAGCTCTTCAGGACGATTGGTATCCATATCTTACTAAGGCTATCGCTGATGGTCGATATTTCTCACCTGGACCCCCTTCATATTTATTGAACAGCTGGGCTCAGCATCAAGATATCGTTGAAACTGTTAGAACTTTGTCTTGGGTCAAAGGATTCCAGTTCTTTGCTTATGGTGACTGGAAAGATTCACAACTGGCAACCCAAAGTTCACATACGGTATTTGCCAATAAAGCCAAACATCCCAGCTATGCTTTCTTGAATAGTGATGTTCCTGTAGCACCGACAGCCGTATGGGCAAAGAACAATGATACTTCTTATACTATGACGGTTACTCCGAATGTAAGTGTTACCGACCCACAATGGTTTGTGATCTATCGTTCAGAAGATTCTAATATTGATGTCGATTCCGATGAGATCGTCAAAATAGTATATAGTGATTCAGTATTTACTTATGACGTGGTTTTTGATGGCCTGCAATTGAATGCAGATCGTTATTACTATGCCGTTACGCAATGTAGTCGTTGGTGGATAGAATCTGCGATCTCTACTGTTGTTAATACCGATGCCTTGCTAACAACACCTCCACGTGTTGTTGCTAACGTACCGGCAAATGCGGCAACGGATATTCCCAATAACCAAGTTGTTGTCATTGAATTTAATAAAAGCATGAATGCCGATAGTCTGGCTGCAAATTTGACCATTACACCGGAACTGACAAATGAAAAAATAGTATGGAATAACCCCGGATGGGTAAAAGACGATCATCTCGTTCTGAATATTAGTGGTTCCTGGCAGTTCAATGAGAACTATACAATAACGCTGGGAACGGGAACAATAGATCAAATCGGACTGGCTATAGATGGTAATGGAGATGGAACCGGTGGTGATGCTTTTAATTTGAGTTTTACGATATCGGGTGCAGATAAAGAAGCACCAATTATTTCTTCCCGCTTCCCAGATGAAGGTGCTACTGGCTTTGATACAGATGCACCCGTTTCATTTGTCTTAAACGAACTTCTTGATAGATCAACCTTAGAAGATAAATTTACTTTCTATTATGGTGGATTTATGGTTAAACCACCTTACCTTGCTTTCGAAGGCCTGGATAAACGGACCTATGTTAATGTTAAACCCAATTCCCTCATGGCAAGTGCTGAAGTCATTACACTTGAAATGGTTGCCGGTGTTGAAGATACGGCGGGCAATGCCATGTCATCTGAAGACTTTAGTTTTACAACAGATAGTACCTACTATGAAACCCGTACAATGATCGATAATTTCGGGGGTACCTATGCTTGGTTTCGCCCAGGGTATAGTGGACAAACCACTGGTATAAATGACACGGAATCTTCTGCCTCATTTACATCGGAAAATTATATTGCAGGACAAGGAACCGATAATGATGCATTAAGGATTATTATTTCACCTGTCACTAGCAATTGGTTTTCTCGTGTTTATTCTGCTGATCTTAATGGAACTGAAGGAATTGATACAACGGGTGTTGTTCAAGCTTATGTCTTTGGAAATGGCGATTCATATGAATTTCGTTTCTGTTTGCGTGAAAGAAATAGTATCAGCGGAAATTTATTTGAAGTTTCTACATGGTATTTGGTGAATTGGGAAGGATGGAAATTAATTGAATGGAATATTCATGACCCTGAACAATTTGGAGAATTTATCAATTCAACGGGAGGAAGTCTTGATGGAACCCAATACAATTTTGACTCCATTCATCTTCGGGGTGCCGGCGATCACCCGGAAAATCCTGTGACTTGCTATGTAGATCAGTTAAGAACTGCGGAAAAAGTAGAAGGATTACCGGAAACCAACTTGCCGCCGGTAATTGAAGAAATGCCGGATACCAATGCGATGTCAGGTCAAGCTATGTATCTGTATGCTTCTTACAGCGATCCAAATTCTAATGATATTCTTACATTTCAGGCTATACCCGATACAAGTGGGGTAAGAATTCGTCTTTACGCCTCTGTACTGGGAAAAATGCGAGTTAGCATAAGGGATGAATATATCGGAACAAGTACGATAATGATGATCGCGACGGATAATGGAGTTGGAGAATTATCAGATACGGCTTATTTTGATCTTCGCGTTGATTTCAATACTTTCATTCAAGGGGTTCCGGAAAAATTTACAGTCTATCCGAACTACCCCAATCCTTTTAACCCTATTACAACATTAAGTTTTGATCTTCCTGTTGCCGAAATGGTTAAAGTCGAAATATTCAACACTCGCGGACAAAAGGTCGCAATGATCGCAGATCAGCGATTTGATGCCGGTTCATGGAATATTAATTTCGATGCAAGTTTTCTCAGCTCAGGTGTTTATATCTACAAGATCACAGCCGGAGAGAATGTATCAGTGAATAGGATGACTTTGCTTAAATAAAAAATGATTAAAGAATTATAGCTCTGTACGGAACGGTTTAAAACCGTTCCGTACATTTTTATATCGCTAAATGAATTTCTAACGAAGAAACCGTTCCGTACTTTTTTATATCGCTAAATGAATTTCTAACGAAGAAACCGTTCCGTACTTTTAATATGTGCCTAATGATTTTCTGAAGGGGGTATTTTGGGATTATTCCTTATATAAAACCTAAAATCATCAATTTCATTATTAAATTTTCTAATTATTCTATCATAAAATGATTTATGCCACTTAAAATCTCGATTTATGCGCATATCATTAATTTTGCGTGACGAAAATGTTTTAAA
>CAYTLV010000110.1:0-6305 GCA_964438445.1 uncultured bacterium
TAAAAAATGATTTAGAAATTTCATATTGGGATTTATGGTTTTTATCAATTCCATCTTTTTAATCCTCGTCCATCCCTTTATTCTCTTTTCTTCTTCAATAGCCTGATCAATATTTTGAAACCAATCATAATAGATTAAATAATAACAACGATATTTATAGCAGAATGAATGTTTATTCACATACCTATACTCATATAAACGACGGACAAGATTATTTGTAACGCCTGTATATAAAACCTTTTTAGTGAAATTGGTCAAAATATATACGTAATAATTATGGTTTTTCATGCTTGATAATAAAAAAGCAACAGATAATAAAAAACAACTTAAAAAAGGGTGTGATTAGGATCACGAAAATTGACTTAGAATCATGAATAGATCCTTCACTTCGTTCAGGATGACAGTTTTGTTTATATTTAAAAAATGTTTAATAGTTAATGATAATAACTACTCAGCCGCTTTTTTTATTATCTCAATTTCTTGCGGTGTTAATTTTTTCCATCTGCCGGGTGCCAATTCATTAGCACTAATACCTGCAAAATTATTTCGATGTAAGCGATAGACCCGTGTTTCATAATGACTGAAGATACGTTTGATTTCGTGTTTTTTTCCTTCGCGAAGAAAAACGAGAAAATGAGTTCTTTTCTTGTTCAATGCTTCTACTTCACCCTTAACTTTGTCACCTTTGTCTTCAAGGACGATACCCTTGGGTAGTTCTTGTTCAATATTGCCTTTTGGTTCGTGGCGTAAAAGAACTTCATATTCCTTTTCAACTCCGTGCTTGGGATGGGTCAGACGATAATTTAGATCTCCATCATCGGTTAGCAATAAAATGCCGGTCGTATCCTTGTCTAAACGACCCACCGGGACAATATTTAACACATTGGGAAGCAAGGTCATCACAGTAAGAGGATTGTGCGGATCTTTGCGGGAAGTAACATAACCTTTTGGCTTGTGCAGCTTAATGTAAGTGTAATTGCTTTTAAGTTTTACGAGATCTCCATCTACGCGGACCTCAACTTTCAGCTCATCGATCTGGGCGCCGGGATTAATAATTGCTTCACCATCCACTTTGACGCGGCCCTGGAAAATAAGTTCGTCACAGTTTCGTCTTGAATCAACGCCGCAATGGGCAAGAAATTTATTTAATCGCATTTGGTATCTTTCTTGTTTCGAGTAATGACGCCCGCAAATCGAGAAAAAGATTTGCAAGCAAGGCTGGCATGTACATATTGTATTCGGAATCCCGTAGTGCCGCTTCGATCTTTCTGATCATTTCAAAATAGGGACATCCGGGATAAAATTTAACAAAATTATTTAATTCGCTGATCAAATGTGTATTGATCAATTGTTCATTAGCTTCCGGAGTTGAGGCAAGCAATTGTGCATCCCGTAACCAGAAGACCATAAAGCGCAGTATATTTCTAAATTCAGCAGGATCAGATTTTGCCAAAGCGGTATAGCTTTCTACCAAGTCTGTGATATCCGCAGTGGTAACCCAACGTCCACCGACCTTACCACCCATCATGATACGCCAAAAGTCGAGAATAGTGGCATCAACTTCAGAAAAATCGGCTTCCATTAGCGTTTTGGCATGCTGAACGTTTCCAGCACTGAGCCGTGCAATGCGCTGTGCTGTTGAATCGTCCGTTCCCTTTGAAATGAGATATTCTACAAGTTGAATATCCGGAACAGGATTGAATTTTACGATCTGACATCGCGAACGAATGGTAAGGGGGATCATCTCTAAAGAACCGGTGGTCAGGATAAAAGTTGTTCGTGCAGGGGGTTCTTCCAATATTTTCAACAGAGAGTTCAGTGCCTGAATATTTGCTTTTTCAACTTGTAGGACCAGAACGACTTGGCGACCACTCTCAGCAGGCTTCATAGACAGTTCTTTTTTAATATGTCGGACGGAGGAGATCAGGATCTGATTTGCACCGGGAATAATAATGTCACGGTAAGGGTCACGTGTCAGTGCCTCGCGTTCATCTTGCATAGCCGTAAAATCGTCCTCACTAAGTCCGGCATAGGGATCATTCTCGGAAGGGTTTTTCCCTCGCGGCATGGCATGAATAAGATGAAGATTAGGGTGATTCAGATGCTTCATTTTTGCACATGATGCACAGACGCCGCAGGCGATACCATCCTTGGGATCCTGACAAAATAAACGTGCGGTCAAATTCAAAGCCATACTGACTTTTCCTGCACCTTCAGGACCGGCAAAAAGATAAGCCGAACCAATACGCTGTGTGCCGATCAGTTTCTGAAAACGTTCCGCAATTGTTTGTTGTCCAATGAGTTCATAGATCATGAGGGATTCAATAGCTCCTCTGCCGTACGCAGACTGGCATCACTGAGGTTTTCGCCACCAACAAGAGCAGCGATCTCTTTTACGCGCTCATTTGCGCTGAGTTCTTGTATTTGGGCAAAAGTCTCATTGCCCTTGCTGTATTTTCCCACCCGGTAATGTCGTTCACCCATGGAGGCGATCTGCGGCAAGTGGGTAATACATAATATTTGATGGTGTTTTCCAAGGTCCTTGATCTGCTCACCGACAACATGCGCAATGCGACCGGAGATACCGGAGTCGATCTCGTCAAAGATCAAAGTCGGCATTTCGTCGTGTTCGGCAAGAACGGCTTTTATTGCCAGCATGATACGGGAGATCTCTCCACCGGAGGCGATCTTGATAAGCGGCTTAAAGTCATCACCCGGATTGGTAATGATCAGAAATTCGACTTCGTCAATTCCATTGATGCCGGGTTCAACCTTTTTACCTTTGAAAGGAACATAAGAAAGATTTTCCGTCACTTTTTGACGCAGGTCAACCTTGAATTTTGCATTGGGCATACCCAAAAGATGTAAACGGCTTTCGATATCCCGTGAAAAAGTTTTTCCGGTTTTATCCAGAACATCATGAAATATTTCGGCTTTTTTAGCCAGAACTGAGCGCGCACTTTCAAGGGTTTTGGATAAAGCCTCAAGTCGTGTATCATAATCGGCTTCGGAGCCCATTTCGTCTTTTAATTGCTCGTAATATTCGCACAGTTGGCTAAAATCCATATTGTGCTTACGCATCTGATAATTGATAGCGCCAACCCTATCTTGTAAGTGGGAGAGTTTTTCGGGATCATATTCCATAGTATCGCGATATTCAGCCATAGAACGTCCGACCTCGGTCAGTGAGATCAATGCACTTTGCAGTTCTTTGGATGTCTCCTGTTGTCCTTCATCCACTCGCATGATCTCTTGCATATCTTGTTTCAATATTTCGATCTGATGGATAATTGCATTGTCATCTTCATAAAGAGCACGAGCCATCTGGTCGGCCGAGCTTGCCAACTTTGCGCTATTTTCCAGCATCTGAAGTTTATGCTGAATAGTTTCCAATTCTCCAAAAGCGGGGCTTATCTCGTCGAGTTCTTTAAAATGGAATTCACGCAATTCGCGTTCACGCATGTAGGTGTCGCGAGATTTTAATAACTCATCATATCGGCGGAGTTGTTGTTTAAAAAGTTGATAGGCTTCCCGGTAGTCGCTGATGATTTGTCGGTTGCCGACACATTTTCCGAGATATAAAAGATGGTTTTTCGGTTTGAATAATTTTTGGTTTTCGTGCTGACCGTGCATCTCCACAAGATTGGCACCGAGAATTTTTAGAGCGGCAAGAGGAATAAGCTCATCATTAAAAAAGGCACGGGATTTTCCTTTGGCACTAACTTCACGACGGATCACAATATCGCCACCGGCATATTCCAGCTCTGCGGCTTCAAGGGTTAGTTTAACCTCAGGAGTAAGATTGATCAGATCGAAATGTGCTTCAACTACGGCTTTTTGCGTGCCCGTACGCACCATAGAGATGTCTGCACGCGTTCCAAGCGCTAAACCAAGTGCATCAATAATAATTGATTTACCGGCACCGGTTTCTCCGGTCAACACGCTAAGTCCACGGCCTAAACTGACCTCGACTTCCTGAATAATTGCAATATTATTGACCGTAAGTTTTTGTAACATGTTTCTTCTTTTACTTATCCTTGTCCTAATTTCCCGGAACGGACATCAGTCTACGCTCTTTGAGCTTCGCCCGACAAGTGTCTGTTCCTTACACTTCGTATTAATTAAAATTTCAGATCTTGACCTTGCTCTTGCTCTTTATCTCGACCTTGCTCTTGAGCTAAATCTTGATCTTGTTCTTTTTTTAATTCTTCAAGCGTTTGAGGCTGGCTTTCTCCACGTGAGAACAGTTCATCCAATTCACGTGTTCTTGGCAGATCGGCCGGTGTTGCTAAGCCAAAGTAACGCAAAAATTCTTCAGTAGTAACATAAAGCAATGGACGTCCCGGAGCATCCGAACGTCCGGAAACTATGATTAATTCGCGTTCCAATAAAGTGCTTATAACAGCTGCGCAATTGACTCCACGTACGCGTTCGATCTCGGGTTTGCTGATGGGTTGCTTATAGGCAATGACAGCCAGGGTTTCAAGCGCGGCGTAAGTTAATCTCGCCCGAACATTACGGTTTATATAATTGCGAACGACATTTTCATATTTGTTGACCGTAACGATCTGAAAGCCTTTTCCGACCGGCATAATATAAAAAGCATGTTGGTTCGCTTTATAGCGTTCATTTAATTCTTCAACGGTTTCCGCAAGATCTATGCGATGTCCGTCATCGATACATTCTTTCAAACGTTCGGGGGTCAGTGGAACATCAGAAGCAATGAGAAGGGCTTCTACCAGTTGCATGTCAATTATTGTTATATTATTATTAGCCAAATCAATCTCCCACTTCTCGTTGTTCTATCACAAAATCATCAAAGGTTTCACCCTGAAGTACACGGATGTACTGATTTTTTATCATGTCAAGAAGAGCGATTACCGTGACGATCAAAACCAGCTTGCTTTTGATCTCCTTGACCAAGGTAGAAAAGTTTATGCGTGGCGATTTGTGCAAATGTGAAAAAATATAATCGATTTGTTCACCGATATTTGAGGTCTCAACCTGAACTTCATGAGGATTGGAATCTTCAGGCATGCGATCCAAGGCTTGTTTATAGGCATTCATGATATCAAAGAGCGATACATGGTTTAATGCATCCTCAGGCAAAAGGTCATGATCGATATAATTCCAGTTGGGTTTACGCGGAAATTCTCCGGCATGCTTAGATTCAAGTTTCTGAAGTTCACCACCGATCTCTTTGAAATATTGGTATTCAAGAAGACGTTGGACCAGCTCGTTTCTGGGATCCTCGATCTCATTGTTTTCTATCCCTTCCTTGATCCGTGGAATAAGTAATTTTGCCTTAATGCGCATGAGCATGGCCGCCATGTCGATGAATTCACCCGCAAGCTGTAGATTAAGTGTCGTCATCATGTTCAAATATTCAAGATAATCCCGCGTCACTTTCGTGATAGGAATATCATAAATATTGATCTCATCGCGCTTGATAAAGTACAAGAGCAGATCGACCGGGCCCTCAAAAACATCCAAATGGATCTTGTAACTCATTCTGCCTTTAATCCTTTTTACATCTTACAAAAATACGGATTATTGACTGGAAATAAAACATATTTATATCAATTGAAGGGGAATAAAGGGCAATTGATAAAGTAAAGAAAACTGTCATCCTGAGCGGAATCCTGATGAATATCAGGATGAAGTCGAAAGATCTATTCATGAGAATGAATTATATTAGTGACTCATGTCACAAATTATACGACATCATGAATTTTTTACCTGTTATCCTACAATACACTTTCGTCATCCTGAATGGAATCTCAATGTCAACTAATAGTTATCCCGAACACAACACATAGTCATCCCGAACTTGCTCGCCATGGCGAAGCCAAAGGCGTAGCATGGTTTCGGGACCCCTTTGAGTGTCAGCGTTCTCTAAAATATTCATCAAGTTTACCCAATTTCTTACATTCACGTATATTTTCGTATTGTTCTTTTGTAAACCATTCTTTAGATAGATCATTCAAATATATATTATTTTCTTTGATCAAATTCCATTTCCAGTCCCGATGCCAATTCTTTAATTGCTTTTCTCTTGAAATAGCATCAACAATTGAGGGATATTCTTCATAATACATTAAATCCCTTATATTACATTTTTTACAGAATGATGAACCCTGTTCTGTTTTATGTTCAAAAATCCTTCTTCCAAGATCATTTGTTACTCCTATGTATAGAGTGGTTCTTATTTTATTGCTGGCAATGTAAACATAATATAGCTTAATGCTCAAATTTAATGATTATTGAGTAAGAATTTTACTGGGAATTTTAAAAGGTGATAAGCA
>CAYTLV010000111.1:0-6274 GCA_964438445.1 uncultured bacterium
ACAAGTAATACAAGTGTTATTCTATTGAGTCAATAGATTTAATTTCCATTGAGTCAATGGTTTTTTTTCGCATTGAGTCAATCGTTTAAAAACTTACGATTATTCTTGCTCGCCCTTAAAAAAGTAAGTAATATTTTTACGAAAAATGAATAAATAAAACAATATCGTAAGGTAGTGAGTGCTATGGCTAAAGATGCAAGGAAGTTATTGAAAGATGCGACTTGGGATCTTGTACTTAAGAAGGGTTTTAAAGCTACTAAGGTTCAAGATGTCTGCACTCAGGCGGGTCTTAGTAAAATGACATTTTATTACTATTACAAAAATAAATATGAGCTTATTGAGGAGATCCTAAAGAACTTTTTTGATGATGTGATTAAATCATCACAGGAAATTATTGATGAGAATATTCCTTTTCAAGACAGGGTCATGAAACTGATACATTGGAAAGCCGATTTTGTGAAGACCATGAGCCCGGAATTTGTTCAGGAGCTTTATACAAGTGGGCAATATCTTGAACTTATGAAATCTGTCATGCAAAGATCACAAGAACTTGTTTATAGTTTTTACAGTCACGGGAAAGACCAGGGAGAGATCAACGAGAGTGTTGATATACCCGTTCTGATGTCTTGGATGAATATTGTTTCCGATATGATCATTGAAGGGAAATTTAATCATTTATTCGATGATCCGAATGAGATGAATAAGCAGATACGAGATCTGATGCTTTATGGTGTATTAGGGAATGCAAAATAACTGGTGACTGGTAACTCGTAACTGGAAAATATTTACATAATTGTAGGGGGTGGTTGAAACCGTCCTTTTTTTGGTGCGTTGATATTTTGTATTAGAGATTTTAAGGCAAAGGGTAGAGACAAGGCATTGCATTGTCTTTACAACAAAATGTTATTTTATTTAATCAAAGATGAGATTAGAATCAATATTCAAAGAACAAGAGAAAAAATAGCCTAAATCTTGGTTCTTCTCTTTTGTGTCTTTCTGATTTCTGCCTAGTACATACTGTTTACTTTAATTTATCTATGCTACTGCCATATATTACGATTCAAGAGTTTTTGATAACTGCTTTGATCTTTTTTATATGCTCCGGTCCTGTTCCACAACATCCACCCACAATACAAGCTCCGGCTTCTAAGATAGCAGGCACAAAACTTGACATATGTTCAGGAGTTTCGGGATAGATAGTTTCAGTGCCTTGTATGACAGGTAATCCGGCATTGGCATGAATAAGAATAGGGTGATCGGGAGCAATGCTTCTGATAGCTTTTACATAATCAACCATACCGTCAAGTCCGTTCCCGCAATTGGTTCCTAAAACATCTACATCCAGTTCCAACATTTTTTCTGCATAGGCTTCAGGTGTCACGCCCATCATGGAAACCCCGTTCTCAAATGTAAAAGTACAGATGATGGGAAGTCCGGTTGTTTTGGCAGCCTTGATGGCCAATTCGGCTTCATCAAGAGCTGAAAATGTCTCTATACAAAATGCATCGATACCGCCATCGGCAAGTCCTTGCACTTGAAGTAAAAAATCTTCATACAATTTTTCTTCACTGACTTCGCCCATCATGAGGATCGTACCCGATGGTCCAACTGAACCAAGTACCCAATGATCATCACCAGCAGCTTTTCGAGACAATTTTGCGCCAGCTTTGTTTAGCTCATAGGTTTTGTTACCGAGTTCAAACATGTTCAATTTATGCCGCGAACCGCCAAAGGTGTTGGTCTCGACCATGTCTGATCCGGCTTCGATATAACTTTTAGCAATATTTTCAATGAGCTTAGGATGAGATACATTCCATTCCTCGGGACATTCTCCGGATTGCAAACCCTCGGTCTGTAAGAAAGTACCCCAGGCACCATCGGAAACCAGAGTTCTATTTTCTTTTAAAGCGTCAAGAAATGGTTTTCTCATATTTGAACACCTTTTATGGTTCTTTTTTTTAATTTGATCTGTGAAAATATAACAGCTGCAAGAATCAATCCTGCACCGAGTATTTGTCGTGAAGTCATGGTCTCATGAAGTATCAACCAACCACCCAAAGCACCAAAGACACTTTCGGTGGATAAGATTAGTGAAGCATATGCCGGGTTGGCATCTTTTAGTGCAACGACATGTAAAGTGTAAGCAATTCCGACAGCTCCAATACCGCCGTATAAGATAGAAGGGAGAGCGGGAGTAAGAGCGCTCAATTGAATGGGCTCTGTGAAAATTGCAACGATCAGACTTAAAACAGTACAGACTACAAATTGGAACAAAGATAAACGAATAGCACCTACCCGAGATGCGTAATGTGCAATAAATAGAAAATGTACCGCCCATAAAATAGCACAAGCGATAACAAAAAGATCGCCACGCTCAATAGTAAACTCTTTTGTTATTGACATGAAATATACTCCGGCAAGAGCAATAACAATACTGACCCACACTATTTTATTTGTTTTATGTTTTAAAAAAATCCCAAAGATCGGAACCAGTACCATATAGAGAGCGGTAATAAAACTGGCCTTTGATGCAGTTGTTGTTTGTAGTCCAATTTGTTGAGCACTTACACCCAGAAAAAGGAGAACACCCACGATCAATCCTGCAATAAGGATAGTCTTTTTTTCAACCTTGATCTTTCGCTCTTGCTTTCTTGTTATAAAATAGATCGGTAATAAACATAGTACCCCGATCCCAAAGCGAATTGCCGTATAAAAAAATGGTCCGATATAGTTCATGCCATCGCGCTGGGCAACAAATCCAAGTCCCCAGAGGATAGCTGCAACAACCAGCATAATATCGGTTTTTATTTCTTTTTTGTTCATGGGTGGAAATTAGTAAAACAAGTTTAAAGGAAAAAGGGAAAAGTTGAAGGACCTCACACAAAGACACCAAATATCACAAAGCCACTAAGAATATTTTTATCCACAAAGGTAAATAAGAACACAATGAATAGTTTCCTCAAAGCTTATTAAGGTCACGAAGAATTAATTAATAATTTCCAATCTTTAATTTCTTGTGCACTTGTTTTCTTTTGTGGAAATATATTTTCTTCTTTGTGGTACTTTGTGTTCTTTGCGGCTTAGTGTGAGGTAAAAAAAAGCCAATTGGTAGTTGACATTTAAGAACGAATAAGGGTAAGTTTAAGCGTTGTTTGAATAGGGTTAATTTAACACCATAATTAATTGATTCAAGTGGATGTAGCTAAAGAAATTAGGGGAAGAAAAACACAACGCTGTCACAGCGTTTTCGTGTTTGTAAGAAGAAATTATTATTTAAATATGAATAAAGGATAAGGGAACATGTTAAACAACAAAAATATCGTGATCGGTATTGCAGGGTCCGGAGGCGATGGGGTTATTTCCGCGGGGGAAATTCTCGTTAATGCTGCTTCCAGTGAAGGACTCTTTGTCTTTATGCTAAAAAGCTACGGACCTCAGATTCGTGGTGGTGAAAGTTCGGTACGGGTTCGAATGAGTGATCTTCCGGTGCAAACACAGGGAGACAAGATAGATATTCTTGTCGTCCTCAGCTGGAGTAAATTTTTACGATTTAAAGAAGAGATGATCTTAGAGGACAAAGTTATCGTTGTCAGTGATATTAATGATCCTATGGCAGATGAAGACGTTCCTTTGACTGATGAACAACGTGAGTTTTGGTATAAGATACCCTTTACTAAATTATCCGAAGATCTTACCGGCGCCAAATTAGCCAAGAATATTGTCATGCTGGGTGCGATTTCTGAACTGTTTTCTTTGCCAAAGGATGCTTTGCAGAAATCAATCCAAAAGAAATTTAAATATAAAGAACAGTCAGTTATTGATGCGAATATTGATGCTTTAAAAGCCGGTGCTGAGTATGCTAAGAAAAATGTTAAAAAAGCTGATCCCTTACATTTTGAATATGAACCCAAGGAACCACGTTTGGTTATGCAGGGAAATGAAGCGATTGCTTTAGGCGCCATGTACGCAGGGCTTGATTATTATGCCGGTTATCCTATTACACCTTCCACTGAAATTATGGAATGGATCTCGAAGTATTTACCTCAAAAGGGTGGCATCTCCATGCAAATGGAAGATGAATTGGCTTCAATCAATGCCATTATGGGCGCTTCGTTTGCCGGAAAGAAAGCAATGACAGCAACTTCCGGGCCGGGTATTTCATTAATGAATGAAGGACTGGGTTTAGCCTCGATGGCTGAACTTCCTTTGGTGGTTGTCAATGTACAACGTGGCGGACCTTCAACAGGTTTACCTACCAAAACAGAACAATCTGACCTTATGCAGGCTATTTGGGGATCGCATGGCGATTCGCCCAGAGTGGTTATTGCTCCCTCGGACGTTGAAGATTGTTTCGACTGTACCGTGTTGGCTTTTTATATTGCAGAGAAATATCAAATGCCGGTGATCATTCTTTCCGATCTGTTTATCGGTCACAGAAAAGAATCTATTAATCCGGAATCGATTTCAACAAATAAACATGGCTTTAGACTTACCTATAATCGTGACGTTCCTTCACCTGAAGAATTGGAGGATTATAAACGATATAAGATAACTAAAACGGGTGTTTCTCCCATGTCATATCTTGGCATTAAAGGCGGAGAATACCTAGGTTCCGGTATTGAACATGGTGAAAATGGTTGGCCCAATAGTAATGTGGCTATTCATGCCAAGATGACCGAAAAACGCTGGAAAAAATTCGATTATATCAAAGAAGAATTTCGCTTTGAACGTTTTTATGGTCCTGAAGATGCTAAGCTGGGTATCATTGCCTGGGGATCTACAAAAGGGGCTGTTAAAGAAGCGGTTAAAAAAGCAAATGATATGGGTATTCCGGTTGGAGCCATGATCCCTCAATTGATATTCCCCTTCCTAATCGAACCTTTCAAGGAATTTATTCGGAATAAAAGCCGCGTCATTATTCCCGAATTATCCTATGCCGGACAGTTTCGTCGTTATTTGAGAGGTTTCTTGCGATTCAGTCAGTACGGTTGTAAGGTTACCCCTTTCCGTAAAACGGGTGGTGCACCTTTCATGGTTGAAGAGATTTTAGATAAGATTAAAGAAGAATGGGCAAAGATGGAGACGGAAAAATGAGTGAATTAATGAAAGCAAGTGATTATAAAAGTGGTTTAAAACCAATTTGGTGTCCTGGCTGTGGAGATTTTGGTTTCTTAGCTGCCTTGACAAAAACCTTTGAAGAATTACAATTAAAAACTGAAGATGTAGCAGTATGTTCAGGAATCGGTTGTTCATCTCGTACACCGGGATATGTTAAAGCTTATTCTTTTAATGGAATTCATGGACGTGTTCTTCCTTTTGCATCCGGTGTAAAAATGGCTAGACCTGATGCGACGGTCGTTGCTATCGGGGGTGATGGCGATGGTTTTTCAATTGGAGCCGGTCATATTGGACATGCGGCACGAAAGAATATCAATATTACTTATCTTGTCCTTGATAACAATATTTACGGTTTGACAAAAGGGCAAGCATCACCGACGACACCCTTGGGTGTAAAGACAAAGACAACCTTCTATGGAAATATGGGAACGACCTTAAATCCAGTTAGAATGTTGATTGCCTATAATGCATCTTTTGTTGCCCGAACCTTTACCGGAGATCCCAAACACACTCAACAGATGATCAAAGAAGCGATTCTGCATCCTGGATTTTCGTTTGTAGAAATTTTTTCGCCCTGTGTTACTTTTCGTGGTAAAGATCAGTTCAAGTTGCTCCGTGAAAAAGTGACTTATCTTGATGAAAGTCATGATAGTTCAGATGAGGTAAAGGCTTTTGATGTTGCCAATAATAACGATCAACTGGCATTGGGTGTTATTTATAAACAATTTCGACCCACTTATGATCAGATTATTGAAGAAAATGTGACGAAAAAGGCACAAGCTTTGTCGAACGGGACCGTTCATATTGATACCTTATTGGAGCAGTTCAAACCATAAAAATGAAAAAACCTTTTAATGAAAAGGCTTTTACTTTAGAGCTTGCAGAGTGTATTCGGCAGGCAAGTTGTGAGCTTCCGGATGATATTGAACAAGGATTGCTTGATGCTTTTCATCGTGAAGAAAAGCAATCGATTGCACACACTGTTCTTGAGACTATCACTCAAAATATTTCTCTTGCACGTAAAAAAAGCAGACCACTTTGTCAGGATACTGGATTGCCGGCTTTTTATATTTCATATCCTCCCAAAGTATTTCCCAGTAGGATCAAGCAATGCATTGAAGATGCAATAGTTTTGGCTACGGAAGAAGGATATTTG
>CAYTLV010000112.1:0-6215 GCA_964438445.1 uncultured bacterium
AACAAAATTCCCGAAATGATCATTAATGCTTTATCTGAGTTAATATACTTAGGAAGATCTGCAACAGTTTCAAGTGGATTCCGTCCGATCTTTAGCAAAGAAACAGCAACAGCAGCACCTAATAATTCAAATACGATAGATACCGTTGTCGATGTCGGTAATGCCAATGAATTATAGGCGTCTAAAAGAATGACATCCGTCAACATAACAGCTAAATATATGATCATAATTTCCGAAAAGAAAAATTCCTGCGGATGGAATACACCCTTTCTGGCCACTTCCATCATTCCGCTGGAAAAGGTCGCACCTACAAAAATACCTACAGACGCGATGAGCAAGATCACCCAGTTTTTTGCAGCTCGTGCCCCTCGGGCTGAGTTGAGAAAATTGACGGCATCATTCGTCACTCCAACCATGAGATCCGAGACCGCTAGAAAGAACAATAAGATCACCATAATGATATATATTGCCATGTTTTTCTCCTATATGTGTTATAGAATATAATGCACGCTTTGATGTTGACAAAACACTTTTTTATGAATTAATTCAACATTCATTTCTGCCATGTCACTGTGTTGTTTTGAAAGCCGGAAAATAAGAAATATATTTGCAATTTTCTTTGTTTGACTGATAGATATATTGCAAATAAACATATCGTTATAGGGGCAACCTGGTTTGAGCAGGATTATCACCTTTACCTCGCGATTCAACTGATTTTTCGTTTGGCATAAATTTACTCTGAACTTTTAATAATCGAATAATATGAACGAGCAGATCTCTGACACCGAAAAGCGTTGTCATATATAGCATGGAATTTCGCGTATTGGTCTTCCCGTGCTTAATACGTTTAACCTGATTGCTTTGACAATCACTGATATGATCCAAAAGCTTTTCTTGTTTGCGTTTTATCTTTGCTTTCTTTTCAAAATCTTGCTTAATAATTGCCTTCTTAACATCTTTAAAAATATCTTCAAGGTGTTCACAAAGATATACAAGTTCTTCGTATTGTTCGTTATTGATACCGCGATGATTGTTATAAATATGTTCATACGAGGCATCAACCACATAATTAATACTGTGTGAAAACTCACGGATGTAGTGCAACATTTGTAAATAGAAATGGCCAAACTCTAAGGATTCTTCCTCAATATTTCGCAAGCGGACAGTAAAACTGTTCTTGCGATTTTTGGTATCCAACATGAGAAATTTTACCTGTTCATGTAATTCTTTTATCTTTTTACGATCTTCTTTGTAGCAGGCTTTGATATTTTTTTCGAGTATTTCAGGTATCTGATCAAGAATCTTTATTGTATGGTGATTACACATATCAAGAATATCGTTATTATCTTCATCTTCATGGAGAGACGCTTCTTTCTGCTCGCTTTTTTTGTGAGTGATAAAAGTGCGAAATAGAACAAAGATAGCAAAGGCAAGCAATAATATCGTTGCAACTATACCACCCCAGTTAATTAGTAGTGCAAAAAGCATTGAAACAAGCAGGGCAATGATAGCAGTCAAAAACCATCCGCCGACAACAGTGAACACACCGGACATACGATAAACGGCACTTTCCCGTCCCCATGCCCTATCGGCCAACGATGTTCCCATCGATACCATAAAGGTTACATAGGTTGTGGAAAGGGGAAGTTCCAAAGAAGTACCCAATGCGATCAAACTACTTGCGATAGTCAGGTTCATTGAAGCACGGATCATATCAAAAGACTGGGCTTCAGATTCGGAATTCATCACAGGTCTCGAAAAACGTTCATTAATTTTATGCTGAACTTTTAAGGGAATGATCTTTCTAAAAAACTCATTGATAACAACGATTGAATGAACAACGGTTCGCGATATTCCGGTTGAAGCGAAACGCTCTTCACCTATTCCCTGCCGTGCAATACTTAGTTCCGTTTTACTTACATGTCGGGATTTTTTTGATACCCATAAGGTTACGATCATAATGGTGCCGGCAATCAACAATAAATATGTATCTGTTTTTATGGCACCGGACATGAAATCCATCGGGAATAAATGCGGGTCAGCACCCGGCACGGCTGAAAATACTTGAAAGGCTTTAAAACCGGCAAGCGGTACTCCAATAAAATTAACCAGATCATTTCCGGCAAAAGCAAAGGCGAGTGAAAAGGTACCGATAAGAATGATCATGCGTGGAATATTTACTTTAAAAATCCAGCGGAATATTTGAATAATGATCGTCCACCCTATAAAAGAAAGCCCAAGGATCAGCCATGTATTTGCCTGTATCCAGATCTTGGCATCTGCCGTCATAAACGAAGACCCTTTGGCACCCTTAACCAAGATAAAATAAGTTATGATCGCAATACAGATACCGCCCCAAATTGCGCCAAAACGGGATAAAGCTTTTTCATATTTAAAGGTAAAAATCATCCTCGTAAGAAATTGGACTATAGTACCTACTGTGAAGGCAATGACCACCGAAAGCAAAATACCCGCCATGATAGCTAAAGCTTTATCAGAATTAATGTATTTTGTCAGGTCGGTAATACTTTCACCCGGCAAGCGACCGATCTTTATCAGTGAGACCGATAAAGCGGCACCCAAGAGTGCGAAAACGACAGAAACAGTAGTAGATGTTGGCAGGGCAAGTGTATTGTAGACATCAAGCAGAATAACATTGGTCAACATAACAGCAAGATAGATGATCATCACTTCGGAAAAGTAAAATTCCTGAGGATGAAATATCCCTTTTCGTGCAACCTCCATCATGCCACTGGAAAATGTTGTTCCGAGTAGAATACCTGCACTTGCAATGATCATGATGATCCAGTTCTTGGCTGCCTTTGCGCCACGAGCAGAATTTAAAAAATTTACCGCATCATTGGTCACACCAACTACCAGTCCAGAGATGGCAAGGAAAAAGAGGACTATGATCATGAGTAAGTAAATTGACATTCTTCATCCCTATATAAGAGAGAATATAATATTGGAAGTGAACTTGACAAAGTAGTTTTTAAATAAAAAACCGGGCAAGCCCGGTTTTAGATTTATATTTATTTGTAATTTAAATTCCCAATTTGTAACCAACTCCACGTACATTCTTTACCAGATTGGCATAGAGCCCCAATTTCTCACGCAAATGCTTAATGTGAACATCAACAGTATGATCCACAACGATCTTCTCATTTCCCCAAAGATTGTATAGAATCTCTTCGCGTTTTAATACATTACCATTTTTCTCAGCAAGCATTTTAAGAATTCGGTATTCGGTCGGTGTAAGCGCTACAAACTCGCCGTCAACATGAACCTCATATCGATCAATATCAATAACGATCTTATTGTCAATATTGATCTTATTTTCAGGCTGAACATTTTGAGGCGCTTTCCTTCGCAAGACTGTCTTTACACGAACGGCCAATTCTTTTGGTGAAAAAGGTTTCTTCACATAGTCATCAGCACCTAGTTCCAGTCCAAGAATAGTATCTGATTCATCAATGCGACCGGATAAAATAATAATAGACATATTGTCATATTTGCTATCCCGGCGCAATATCTTACACATATCCATACCATCAATATCCGGAAGCATCAGATCTAAAATGGTCACATCTGGAGTTGTGCTTTTTATAAACTCTAAATATTCCGTACCATTTACAAAAGTTGCGACTTGAAAGCCTGATTTTTTTAAATGGATACTTATTAATTCCAGGATACTTTTTTCGTCATCAACGACGGCAATAAGTTCATTCATGATATTTCCCTACCTATATTGAATCTGTTTAATATATAGTAAAGAAATTACAATTGAAATATTTTTTAGGACAATTTTGCAATAGAGAGAAGATCATCCAAAGAAAAGGGATCTAGGCTTTTATGTGCCTTAAGTGCACTTTCAACTTCATTACCAATTTCAGGAAAAGATATTTTCCCCAAAAGAAATCGTTCAACAGCTTTTTCATTAGCCATATTAAATACAGCAGGATAGGTTCCTCCCATTTTGAGGACTTTCCGAGCCAAACGCAAAGAAGGAAAGCGATCTGTATCCGGTTCTTCAAAATGCAGAGTTCCAATTTTTGCAAGATCAAGACGTGGCCAATCACTTGAAATATGCCTCGGATAGCTTAATGCGTATTGGATCGGAACCTTCATGTCAGGAACTCCCAATTGGGCTTTTACGGAACCATCCCGTAACTGGATCATACTATGAACAATAGATTCGGGATGAATAAGAATATCAATTTTTGAATCATCAAGATGAAAAAGGTGATAAGCTTCAATTAACTCAAGACCTTTATTGAACATAGTCGCCGAATCAATGGTAATTTTATTGCCCATAGACCAGTTGGGATGCTTCAACGCTTCCTGAGGAGTGATAACACCAAATGTAGCAATATCTCGCCTTAAGAAGGGTCCACCGGAGCCTGTGAGGATAATGCGTTCAACATCATCGTTTGCTTCTCCTGCCAAACACTGCCAGATTGCCGAATGTTCACTGTCAACCGGAAATATTTTCGCACCGGTTTCAGAACAAATACGATTGATGAGTTCGCCGGCCATAACAAGGCTCTCTTTATTGCTCAGGGCAATATCTGTACCTTGTTGAGCTGCCAATATTGTGCTTTGCATACCCGCTGAACCAACAATAGCATTTAACACAACATTAACATTATAGCCTCGTACAAGATCTAAGATTTTAACTTCGCCGGTTAAACATTCAATATTTGTATTGGCAAGTCCTTCACAAAGTTGTTTATACTTGGATTTATCAGCAATACAAACCGCTTCGGGCATAAATAATTTTGCTTGTTCTATCAGCAGTTCAACCTGTCGATTGGCAGTCAGATATATAATTTTAAACTGCTCCGGATGATTTCGAACGACCTCTAAGGTGTTTTTTCCAATAGATCCGGTTGAACCCAGTACGCCAATAGTCTTCATTTTATATTCCTGTTTTAATATCGTCGATAAGCCGGTATGGAAATCTTTATATCGGTCTATATTATTTAATTCCACAGCTATAATCTATTGATTGAAAATTACAGATGGAAGCATTAATTGGTCTTCTTTATTTTCAAAATAAATAAAAAAACCGGCATGAATGTTGTTATTCACTCTGCCGGTCATCTTAATAACACATTATTTTTTACTTTTTAAGTTCTTCAAGAACCTTTTCAGTCAAATTGTATGCTTCATCAGCATAAACAATTGTTCCTTTTGATGCATCAAAAACAAAAGCATAACCGTCTTCTTCGCCAATGACTTTTAGTGTTTCATTGATCTTGTCAAGAACCGGACCTAAATATTCTTCTTCTTTCTTATAGATCGCGCCTTCTTGTCCGAAATTATCCATTTGATAAGACTGTAATTGCTGTTCTTTAGTTACAATCTCTTTCTGTTTCTGGTTTTTCCAAGCATCAGAACTTACGAGTTTTCTTTTTTCGTAATCCTCGATAAGCATCTGGTAATCCGCTTGCATTTCTTTGTAAACATTCTGCAGTTCAACGGCTTCAGCTTCGAGTTTTTTCATTGCGTCAATAGCTTCCTGATATTCCAGCATAATCTGTTCGGAATAAATAAAACCAATTTTTATTGCATCCGCAGCAAAAGCAACCGATAGTATGATGGTTAGTAAAACCAGTATTTTTTTCCAATTTCTCACAACATCTTCTCCTTATTAATTAAAAGGGCATCCCAAATACAAAATGGGTTTCCCAGCCTGGGGATTTATAAACTTGTTTTCCTGAACTGTTATAGTATGAAAGCTCATCAAAGCCATAACCAAAATCAACGCCCAGCATGCCCATCATTGGCATATAAACGCGTGCACCGACACCGGCTGAACGAGCCATTTCTGGAATTTTGATGTCTCTCAGATCATCCCAAATTCGTCCTGCTTCGGCAAATGCCAAAAGGTATAAGGTGGGATTCGGAGAGAGAAGTACTCTCAGTTCACATGAATATTTCAAAAGCGATTTCCCACTTTCGTAGGATGAGTTAGGGGGTGCAATACTACCGTCCTCATAACCGCGTAACGGCGTAATATAACTCATTGCATTTGCACCGCCAAGATGAAAAAGTCTGTCATAGGGAATAACACCGTAATCACCGTAGGGTAAAACAACGCCAACATCGAAATTTTGATAAAAAACAACCTTGTCTATAATAGGTGTATATGTTTCGAAAGTAATTCTATTTTTAACAAATTCCTCTTGCCCGCCAAAAATACCTCCGGACAA
>CAYTLV010000113.1:0-6177 GCA_964438445.1 uncultured bacterium
AAATGACGGTCGACTTCCCATTGTTCTGGATGTAATGCACAGAATGAAGGTCTCTGTTGGCGATTCTACTGCTCTTTACGGACTGATCACCGGTCCCTTGACCCTTGCCAACCCATCTCCGTGGATCAAAGCTCTTTATGGATACTTTCAACGAAGAGAATAAAGTCCAGGAATTGATAACATATTGCACTGAAGTCGCTAAAAAAATGGATGTCATATGCCACACTCAGCCTGATATAATCTCTATTGATGAAAATACAGTCGGCATCATGGATGCTCTCCGAAACCCTGATTCTTACAAGAAGATGTTGGAAAATTACACCAAAGAAGAGCTCGATATAAATATTGAACTTCCCAATTATGAGAAATTGCCCAAACCTTTGATCGAGGTTTTTACCGTTGATTCGGCCTCTTGTGCCGCATGTGGATATTTAAAACAGTCTGCAACACGTCTTTACGACACCTTTGATGATAAGATCTAAGTCATTGAGTACA
Organism: uncultured bacterium; assembly: GCA_964438445.1. GTDB lineage: Bacteria > Fidelibacterota > Fidelibacteria > Fidelibacterales > Fidelibacteraceae > M50B103. The sequence continues at coordinate 496 of CAYTLV010000113.1, forward strand.
AGATCACAGAAATAGAAAATGTGGTGCGGGTAAAGAAACTTGGTGTTAAAAACCTGCCCCCTATCTATGTTAACGGCAAATTGTATGTATCATCCATGATTCCAAATCATCAAGAATTCATCGCATATATAAAAACATTGGTATAAACATGGAACTTCATCTTATTTCAGGATTTCTAGGCAGTGGCAAGACCACTTCCATTATCACGCTTTGTAAACATTTAATGCAAGAAGGCAAGAAAGTTGCTGTGATCACCAATGATCAGGGTAAATATCTCGTTGATACTGCATTTATACGTGCCTCAAATATTCCGGCTATGGAGGTACAATCCGGTTGTTTTTGTTCCAATTATCAGAACTTTGTAAAACAACTGGATGAACTATGCAATACAGTAGATCCCGATGTAGTATTTGCAGAGTCGATAGGCTCGGCGGGCAACCTTGTCGGAACTGTTTTACAACCCTTGTTAGACTCCTCAATATACACGCCATCTTCATTGACGGCATTAGTTGATGCACGTTTGTTCCTGCGGCTGCTCAGAGATGAAGCACTTCCTTTTTCCGACAGTGTCTGCGCTACATTCAAGGGTCAGCTTAATGAATCTGACTTGCTTATTATCAATAAGATAGACCTACTTTCTTCCGAGCATATTCTTAAAATAAAAAGTTCGATTGAAACGAAATATTCAGATAAGAAATATCTTTTCCAGTCTGCATTTTCCACTAAAGATATTCAGAATTGGTATAAGAATATCTCTGCATTAAAAGTATCGGAAATGAAAGATTCAGGCCTAGATGCCGGCCTCCATCAACGCGCGCTAAATCGTTTAAAATGGATGGAAAAAGTTTACGAATTAGAAAACGAAAATAATGTATTTAATGATATTCAAAACATTATTGAAACCATGCTTGATCGACTTTCGGGTACACCCCGGATCATAGCTCATATAAAAGCCTTCATTGAATTTGAGGAAAAGAACTTGAAATTGGGGATCACGTCTCTGAATGAAGGTGATTGGAAGACGCAACTAGAAAACGAATGTGCTCATTCGGCAAAAATGATTTTAAATGCCAGAATACATTCTGATGAATCCATAGATGATATATTTATATAATCCTGTAGAGACGCAAAATCTTGCGTCTCTACACAATTTGTATCATATCATAAAATCCTTTCACATTAATATTGAAAATAATTATATTATGTACTGTTCGGAATAAGGAGTTAATATATGTTCAAGCGTTCAATCACGATTTTTTTACTAAGTATTTCACTGATCTTTGCCGATGAGGGCATGTGGCTTATGTCGCAGATTAAGGATATTGATCTTGAAGACAAGGGATTCAATATACCTGCTGAAAAGATCTATGATCAGGAAAATGCCAGTATTCACAATGCCATTGTCTCGCTGGGTGGATGTTCGGCAGCCTTTGTATCACCACAGGGACTTGTTCTAACCAATCACCACTGCGCTTACGGATCATTGCAGCGATCTTCAGCCCGTGACAATATCGATTATATCAAAGATGGCTTTCTGGCCACTGATCAAAATCAGGAACTCCCCGCTCCGGGGCAGTATGCCTATGTTTTGACCTCAGTTGAAGATGTGTCTAAAGATATATTTAAAGCTTCAAGAAAAGCGGCTGATCTTACCGAACGTAAAACTTTGATCAAGAAAAAGATCCGCGATATCATTGAAGAAACAGAAAATAATCAAGATGACATCTATTGCAAGGTCGCCAAACTCTTTGAGGGTCGTGAATACCGCAAATATGTCTTTACCAAATATCTGGATGTCCGCATCGTCTATGCACCACCCGAATCGATCGGAAAGTACGGTGGAGATATTGATAACTGGATGTGGCCACGTCATACCGGTGATTTTACTTTTTATCGCGTTTACATGGGACCGGACAGCATGTCCGCCCGCTACGCTCCTGAAAATATTCCGCTTAATGTTGATACATGGCTTAAAGTCAGCACGGAAGACCTTTCTGTTGGAGATCCCGCTTTTATTATCGGTTTCCCGGGTGTAACCACCCGTTACCGTACAGCGGCTGATATTGAATATAATATAGAGAAGAAATACTTGCCATATATCGCCAAATCTAAAGATCTTTTGGCCATCATGGAAAAATTGTTCGAAGAAGATGCTCAAGCCAAGATACGTTTATCAAGCATTCATGCAGGTTTGAACAATTATATGAAAAAATATCAGGGAAATATCGACGGTTTTAAAGAAAGTGATTTTATAGCCGAAAAGAGATCTGAAGAAGCTACTTTAAAAGAATTTGTAAATAAGGATAAAAAACTAAAGAAACGCTTTACACACATTTTTAAGGATATGCCGGCACTATTGAAAGAAAAAGAGAATTTCTATACCTATGATCGAATTCTTGATGGTTTCGGGTATTATAGCGGTACTCTTTATTACTTAGCGGATTATGCTTATGAAGTTGCACGGGAACGTGCTAAACCGGAAGCTGACCGTGATCCCGATTTCTCCGAAAAACGCGTTAGAGAATATATAGAAAAAATGAAGTACCGTTTTTACAGCTACTATGCATCCTACGATCAAAAAGCCCTGGCTTATGCCTTGAACAAAGCTGCTGCAGCTCCGGATGGATTCTATTACTTTGATCTACCTAAGGATCCTGATAGCTGGGTCGTTAATGCTTATAACAAAACCAAGCTTGATGATCCAGATTATGTTGAACGCCTATTTTCTATGCGCGCTTCTCAGATCGAAGGACTTGACGATCCTATCATTCAGCTTGCCGTTTCATTTTACGCACCTAAGTTCGAGAAAAAAGAACGATTAAGAAACTGGTCCGCACGCATGAACGATCTTCGTGAGCAATATATGGAATTACTGGCAATCTACACTAGAGCTCCTCAGTACCCAGATGCAAGCGGCACTATGCGCTTTACCTACGGAACTGTTGAAGGATACTCTCCCCGTGACGCCGTTTATTATAAACCTTTTACAACTCTCTCGGGTATGATAGCCAAAAATACTGGTGTTTATCCATTTAATATGCCTCCTGAGATCGGCAATATCAAAGATCTTGGTCAATGGGTTGATCCTGAATTGAATGATGTGCCATCGTGCTTCCTTTTGACTACCGATATTACGAACGGTAACAGCGGCTCATCTATTATGAACCGGAACGGTGAATTGATCGGTCTTGCATTTGACGGAAATTACGAAGCTATGACCAGCGATTGGATGTTTCAACCCAATATCCAGCGGACCATTGGTGTTGATATCCGTTACATTCTCTATATCACAGAGAAATTCGCCGGAGCGGATTGGATCATAAAAGAGATGATGGATTATTGATGATGGATTTTGGATATATAAAATTGAGACGCGAGCAATCGCGTCTTTTTTTTTATGTTGTCATTTCGACCCCCGATCGTTCGGGGCCAGTTGGCGGAGTAGTGCTATGCCAACCGTAGCTTTAGCGAAGGTTGGGAGAAATCTCAAATTACATATTTCACTATAATACATACTGACTCATGACCACAAAGAGATCCTGAAACAAGTTCAGGATGACTAAATATTTGACACCATGAATTGATCTTTCGACCCCGATACTTCGGGGTTTAAGATGACAGTTCCTTTTCCTCGCCTAGCAATCTTCGAATTTAAGATTTTCAACTTTTTTGTAGTATAAAATAAAAAGGGTTCGACATGTCGAACCCCTATATTTTTTTTTGACCAGCCAGCATTCATTCTTCGTGTTACTTCGACTGAGCAAGCTGGCAGGTCTTTTACCGCTTACTGCCTACTGTATCTTGAATTGCCGGACTCCCAAATTGAACTTTAACCGTATCCAGGGCATTCCCCATGGCATAAACTGAATCAATATAGCTTAGAAGCTTATTGGGATCTGTGGAGGCATTGGTCATAAGGTAAACCATGACCATTTTATAAGCTGTGGCACTGTTTTTGTAAAGTGAGCGCTGCATCATCATATTTGAGGCTTGAAGATTAGTTTTTAATGAATTCATAGAATAGTTCATGATATCCATGAGATTTCGCTCGATGAGGTTCAGGTCACGGATCATGTATTGTAATTCACGTGAAAGATGTTTTTGATTTATTATCAGCGAATCAAGATTGGTTTGAATACGCGAAAAATCGAACATGGAATAGTCAGTATCTTTAAAACGGGTTTTCAGCGCTTGTAAGGTATCAACGTCGGTGATCAAGCTATCAATATAAATGCTTTGAATACTCAGGACGTTCTGTAGTGAATCAATCTCAACATTTTTAATTGAAATTTCACCTAACAAATCCGTGAACATGGAATCTGTTTCAAGTTTTATGACTGAAAATAGCGAATCCTGAAAGTAAGTTTGCCGAGTGTTTGCCATATTCATATTTTGAATGATCGTGCTATCGGCAGAAAAAGTCTGTTTGACCAGACGCTCATCTTCAAGACGAACGTAAGATTTTGTGGCACAGCCTGTTAGGAGGAGTGCCAGAACAATAATAAATGTAATTCCACGCTTAATCATAGGGCTAACATACGTAATAATGCGGTTTTTGCATAGTGTTTAATTTCAGGATCAACGCGAACTTCATGCTCAGTGATGCCTTCTTTTATCTCTTTCAAAGTATTGAGTAATTTCTCGGGTGTGATCATACTCATGGTCACGCACTGAAAGCCGGATTCAGATAATGGCAAGATGGTTTTATCCGAAAATCTTTCTTTTAATCGTTGAACAAGATGCTGTTCTGTCCCGACTGCCCAAGCACTCCCCTTTTCCGACTCGGTAATCATCTTAATGATCGTGGAAGTAGAACCAAACGCATCAGAAGCCTTCGCTACATCCGCCGTACATTCGCCATGGACGACGATATTGATCCCGGGGTATTCGTTTCTGCGCTTGATAACATCGTCCAGTGTAAAGCGTTTATGGACGCTACAGTAACCGTTCCAGAGAAAGACCTGTGATCCTTCAATGGCCTTTTCATCCGGTAAACGATCAAGTGTAAAAATTGCCGATTCCGGGATACCTTTGCTTATTGCAGTATTTATACCGAGAAATTGGTCAGGTAGGAAAAGGATCTTGCTGCCTCTTTCCATTGCCCAATCAAAAATACGAGGCGCATTCGAGCTGGTACAGATAATGCCGCCGTTCTTTCCGACAAAGTATTTGATTTCTGCCGATGAATTGATATAGGTAACCGGAATGATCTTTTCTTTAGTTCCACTTATTAAATGCTTCCAGATCATTTCGACATCTTTGATATCTGCCATGTCCGCCATAGAACAACCTGCACGCATATCAGGTAGATAGACCTTTTGATCTTCCCCGCTGAGAATATCAGCACATTCTGCCATGAAATAAACACCGCAAAAGACAATGTGCTTTTTCTTCATTTCTGCAGCTTTTTGACTGAGAATAAGCGAATCGCCTGTCACATCGGCAAAGCGTATCACATCATTTCGTTGATAGTGATGACCCAGGATGACCAAGTCATCTTTCAATTCTTCTTTTAAAGCAGCGATCTCATCCAAAATGGCAGGATCACTTTCTATTGATTTAAAGGCGGAAACACCTTTTTCGAATTTGTTCATTTAAAAATCGATCCCTTCTACTGCAGGTTCATTCTTCTGGAACGGATGCTTGATCTCTTTCATTTCTGTTACGAGATCCGACCGTTCG
>CAYTLV010000114.1:0-6171 GCA_964438445.1 uncultured bacterium
AATGGGAAAAAGTTTATTATTTGTATTTGAAAAAGTGTTATGCTTAATCTTATTGTTTAATTAATAAAATCTTTTAGCTTATCTCTATTTAAAACGCAAACTTGTTTTCCTTTGGCACAAATGATCTTGCTTTGAACGAGTTCCCTCAACGTTCTTGTCAAGGCTGGGCGTGTCACCCCGAACAGGTCTGCCAATTTATCCTGAGAATAAGGAAGATCAATGGTGTTCAGAAGGCTTCCCCTTGTTCGTTTTAATAAATAATCTGCTATTTTACCTTTGATCGGTTGAAGTGTTAGAAATTTTATTTTATTTGATAAGAATTGAGCTTTTCCGGCAATGATATCTAGGAAATTATTCTGAACAACAGGATTCATTTGGAGTAATCTTGAAAACGATATTTTTGTAATAAAAATACACTCTGTCTCCATATTTGCTATAATGTCAACAGGATAATGGTTGTCGGCGCCAAATAAAAAGGCCGGGGCAAGTAGTTGATTTCCTTCAATATCCTCAATTTTAACGACCTTGCCGTTATAATTGGTCATTTCGCCTCTGACACTACCCCTTAGCATAAGATACTGCCCGGCAACAACATCACCATCCAGTGCAATCATATCGTTTTTCTTGTAAGTTGATTTTTTATAACTGATCCCTTCTAAAAGTTCACGCAACGTGGATATTTCCACGTTTTTGAACAGTCTGTTTTTAGAAAGATCTTCATAAAGACGCATTTTTTCTCCAAATATTCTAAATTCGCAATATAGGCTGCCGCTTAATATACATCTTTTTGCACAATATCTTGGGATAATTTAAATGTACCACATGTCCTCAATAATTGGCGTAAAAACGAGAAAATAATTGAGTGCTACTTTTAATGGCAGAATATGACAACTATAGAAAATATTTTACTTTTTACGACTTTAATCTTTTGCCTTTATTCTATAATCTTTGTAAAATACTTGCTATTTAGGAGTTTATTAAAAAATGGCAAATAACGGAAATATGAATCGACAATGGAAAGAGTTGGAACAACGCATACAATTTGCGTCCTCTTTTGTCATTACAACCCACCAGAATCCGGATGCCGATGGCTTGGGTTCGGAACTTGCATTATATCATATTCTGAGAAAACTGGGCAAAGAAGTTTTTATTTTTAATATTTCTCCCACGCCCGAAAGCCTGAAATTTATTGATCCTGATCAAATTTGTCAGCGCTATGTACTATCTCTTCATCAAGATCTTTTGTCAAAAGTAGATATGCTCTTTGTATTGGATGCCGGGTCATTTTTACGGATAGGTCAATTGGGGCGCGATGCCGTAGAAGCAAAACGCCCGATTGTAGTGATCGATCATCATCCCAAAGAAAATAATCCACTGTATTTGCAAGAAATTGTAAATGATAAAGATTGCTCTGTTGGAAAATTGATATATGAATTCATTGAACTCTGCTATCCACAGCACATGGATCAACAGATCGCGACCGCTCTATATACGGCAATCGCCGGCGATACCGGGAATTTTCGTTTTGGAAACACAACACAACATTCGCATCGAGTTGCCTCAGAATTGATGAAATACGATATTAATGTCTATGGTACATATATAAGTCTTTTTGGCAATATGTCTCGTTCAGGAGTGAGTCTTTTTTCCTCAGTTATGAAAAATATTCAATTTTCAGATGACGGGAGGATCGTTTGGTTCCTTATTACAAGGAAAATGCTCTCGGATAATAATGCCGGTGATATGGATACAGATGGAATTACAGATTTTATGCGAATGATCGACGGAGTGGAAGTTGCCATTATGTTCAAGGAACGTTTAGACGGTTCAACGCGTATCAATTTTCGTTCCAAGGGAACTGTTTCCACAAATACCATTGCTCGTAGCTTTGGCGGTGGTGGACACAAACATGCAAGCGGGACCGTTAGTGAACGTTCTATGAATGATATTTATCCTGAAGTGGTAAATGCTATGTTAAAACAGGTCAAAGAAACATATAATGAAAATTGAGATCGCTCAAAATTGTGGTTTCTGTACCGGTGTTAGAAATGCCGTTCAGCTTGCCCATGATTCTCTTAAGAATCAAGGAAAAATTGCCGTTCTTGGTGACCTTGTTCATAATAAGGTTGTCATGGACGAATTAAAGGATGAAGGCCTTGTTTTTGTTGATTCGCTTGAAAAGGTTGGAGATATGCCCTTGCTTCTGCGCGCGCACGGAACAGATGTGAACCTGATTCACGCTGCAAGGGAAATGGGATTAAATATTATAGATGCTACGTGCCCCCTCGTGCGAGAAATACACAAACATGCTCGTGAGCTGGAAGAAGAAGGACGTCAGGTTATTGTTATTGGTGACCGTGATCATGACGAAGTTCTGGGTATTGTTTCACGCCTTCATAATCCTTGCATTATTGAGTCACCCGAAGATCCTTGCTCCTGTAAAATTAAACAGCGCACTGGCGTGGTCATACAAAGCACACAGCGAATCGAGAATGTGCAGAATATTTTGCCGCTATTATTGACAAGATCACGCGATTGCCGTATCATTAATACGATATGCGAGCCTACGCGTAGAAACCAAACCGAAATACTTTCACTAGCCCAAAATAATGATTGTGTGTTGGTGATCGGCGACCCGGCTTCTGCAAATTCAAAACGTCTTTACGAGGTTGCGCGCTCGTTAAATGAAAATGCTTTCATGGTTGCCGATAAAGAAGAAATTAATGTTGCCTGGCTTAAGGGCTGTACTTCGATCGGCATTACGGCCGGTGCCAGTACGCCCGGAAGGTTAATAAAAGAAATAGTCACGTATATAAAAACTTTAAATGGAGATACAATAAAATGAAAAAAGGTACTTTTGAGGTAAAAGTCGGCTTGGCCGAAATGCTAAAGGGTGGCGTCATTATGGATGTAACGAATGTAGACCAAGCAAAGATTGCTGAAGATGCCGGTGCATCGTCAGTTATGGCGCTTGAACGTATCCCTGCTGACATTCGTACTCACGGCGGTATTTCACGCATGAGCAATCCCGAAATGATCCTCAAGATCAAAGAGGCTGTCTCGATTCCTGTTATGGCAAAATGTCGTATCGGTCACTTTGCTGAAGCCCAGATCCTTCAGGAGTTAGGCGTAGATTTTATCGATGAATCTGAAGTTTTGACACCGGCTGATGAAGAAAACCATATATGGAAACAAGATTTTAATGTTCCTTTCGTCTGTGGATGCCGTAATCTTGGTGAAGCACTTCGTCGTATTGGCGAGGGCGCCGCGTTGATCCGTACAAAGGGCGAACCCGGCACCGGCGATATTGTTGAAGCCGTTCGACATATGCGCGCAGTAACAGCCGAGATCCGTCGCTTAAGTATTCTAGACAAAAGTGAACTTATGGCAACAGCAAAAATTCTAGGCGCTCCTTTCGCTATTGTAGAGTGGGTAGCGAAAAATGGTAAATTACCTGTTCCCAATTTTGCCGCCGGTGGTATTGCTACGCCAGCAGACGCATCCTTAATGATGCAGCTCGGTGCTGAAGCCGTATTTGTTGGCTCTGGTATTTTTAAATCTGATGATCCGAAACCTCGTGCAGAAGCTATGGTAAAATCTATAACACACTATCAAGATCCTGCTGTGCTGGTTGAAGTTTCTAAAGGCCTAAAAGACGCGATGGTCGGTATTTCTGCCGCAGCCTTAAGTGAAGACGAAAAAATGGCTAAACGCGGTTGGTAAAAGCCGGAGTGTAAATGTCTGAATTGAATATTGGTATCTTGGGAATACAAGGTGCATATGAAAAACATGCGCTTTCTATTACTCTTGCTGGCGCAAATGCCGAAATCGTTAAATACCGGGAACAACTTGATCAAATTGACGGTTTGATTTTACCGGGTGGTGAATCAACGACCATGACAAAAATGATGGGGTTCCGTATCGGCTACAAAGATATATTGGCTTTTGCTGAGAAGAAACCTGTTTTTGGCACCTGTGCGGGATTGATCTTGCTAGGAAAAGGAATTGACGATCCCCGCGTTCATCAATTTGAATTAATGAATGTTAGTGTGGCTAGAAATGCTTATGGCTCGCAGAAAGATTCCTTTGTTGATAACCTTACACTAGCATTCGACAAGGAAAATCCTTTCCATGCCGTGTTCATTAGAGCACCGCAAATTGAAAACATTGGTGATGACATATGCGTTCTTGCGACATGTAATAACATCCCTGTTTTGATCGAATCAGATCTTTACCTTGGAGCAAGTTTTCATCCGGAGTTAACGCCTGATCCACGTATACATAAGTATTTTATTCAAAAGATAATGGAGGTAAAAAATGGAAAAGCGCCCCAATCGGCATAATGTTTTTCGCATTGTCCTCGCCTTAGTATTTGTTGCTTTTGGTCTTGTTGCACTTGGCAACAATTTGGGCTGGTGGAATATTGATGATCTATTTCTTGAATGGTGGCCCATGATTCTTGTTTTGATTGGCTTGGTCACGATCTTTGCCCCTGGTGGCTCTTGGGGTGATCTTTCTACTGCATTCTCACGGTATTTATGATATTTCTGAACTTATTTGGCCGGCAATGCTTGTAATGATTGGAATAATGGTTTGGCCAAGAAAACGATCTGCTACAAAAAAACAGACTCCCAATGAAACATATTCTTCGGAATCTTATCATGCAACAAATGCCGACCATGTCTTTAATATCAATACGCTTTTTAATTCCCGGCGTGAAGTCATTCGCGATGAAGCACTTGCTGGTGGTCATGGAACTGCTGTATTTGGAAACCTTGATCTTGATCTTCGGCTCGCAAACCCAAAAGATAATATTTACATCGAAGTAAGTGCTGTATTTGGAAATGTTAGTTTGATGGTGCCTCCCAATTGGAAGGTCATCAAACATGGCGGTCCCGTTTTTGGGAAAGTAGATGATCGGCGAACAAATGTTCCCGAAAGTAATTTTTCTAAAACTGTAACAATTGAAATGAATGCCATTTTCGGCCGTGTGGATTTAGTTAGCTGATAAATTAATAAAACTGAAAAGTATAACCTTGAAAATCTTTCGTAATATATTTTTGTTCCTTTTTGTGGGTGTAAATGCTTTCGCTGCTACTTGGTGTGTTCCAGATAGTTTAAGCACTATCCAGGCAGCTATTGATACGGCGCAATCCGGCGATACCGTCCTTGTATCAAATCCATACCAAAATAAGGGCGCGGTCGAAATCATTGGCAAAAAAATTGCCCTGCTTTCCAAGAGCTATATTGGCAATCCCGCTACATATAATATTGCGACAGGCGCGGCACTATACGATACAATAAACTCCCTCCCGCTTTTAAAGATAAGTGATGCAGACAGCTCAACGGTCCGGGGTTTTCTCCTAGACCAGAGTGATATGGGAAATGGTGGAGGTGTGTTGATTGAAAATTCGCAATATGTTATTTTTCATGGCATATATTTTAAAGGCAATTGCCTGATGTTAAATAATACTACCGTTTTAGATACAAATACTCTCCATTATAATTATTCATCCGACGATTCAGCTACAATATCTTTGGTAAACTCAACACTTCATTGCACTAATTCTGTTTGGAAGAACAATGAATCTATATCATTGTTAAATATGGATCAATCTTCAGATCTCACAGCTCAGAATCTTGCAGTTTATGGCAACACCTGTTCTTCCTCTGCATATGATATAAATGCTTCAACTGTGAAATTTAATTTTATTACTTCTTTCGGTAATACCTTTGTTTCACCGGCATGGGTTTTAAATTCCTCATATGTCTTTATTTCAAATTCTATTCTTGAGTTTGCTCCTCCGGTTGATATGGTTCAAATTGATATTCGCTATTCTGCAGTACCGGGTGATTATCCGGGAACAGGCAATCTTTCACTGGATCCCTATATTGATACAACGACGACCTATCCCGCTTTGTCGGAAAGTTCTCCCTGTATTTCTGCGGCTGATCCGGATACAAGCGGAATTCCGCGTTTAGATATCTTGGGACAGGCAAGACCGAATCCTGAGTGGGCACCACCCGATATGGGGGCTTATGAATCATCCCGCCATGTGCTCCTGAATGAAGCACATCACTATTGGATCAGCATGGTAGGGGACGACACCTGGGGAAATGGCCACATAGACAACCCATTTGCCACCCTTCAGGCGGCTATTGACTATTCAA
>CAYTLV010000115.1:0-6160 GCA_964438445.1 uncultured bacterium
ATAACATTTAAAGAAAAGGAATTGAAATAATGCCTAACTTTCAAATTCCAGATAAAATCAAAGTTGATCGGGATACTTATTCCGATAGCTACGGAAAATTTACGATTGAACCACTTGAACGCGGATTTGGTACTACTGTAGGGAATGCCCTGCGTCGTATTATGCTTTCATCCATCCCGGGTTGCGCTATCACAGCTGTACGCTTTGAAAGTGTATTGCATGAGTTCTCAACCATTGAGGGCGTGCTTGAAGATGTAGCGACTATCATTCTGAACTTTAAACAGGTTAAATTAGACCTCGTTGAGGCTAAACCTGTTAAAGTCATCCTGAAATTGCAAGGTCCGAAAGAGATCAAAGCCAAAGACTTGAATGGTGACAATCCGAATCTCAAGATCATGAACCCGAATTTTCATATTATGAATATTCAGGAAGAAAAAGAGATCAATTTGACCGTATGGTTTGGACGCGGCCGTGGTTATTCACCGGCTGAAAAGAACCGTACACCGGATGCACCCGTAGATACTATTCCGATTGATTCTATCTTTTCTCCGATCTTGAAAGTCAATTACGATGTAGTGAAACTCCAGTCAGGTATCAAAGAAGACCTCGAAAAATTAACTATTGAGATCTTTACCGATAATTCCATGACACCGGATAATGCACTTTCTTATTCATCTGATATGATGATCAGTCATCTGAATCCTTTTTCCGAATTGAAATCAAAGAACATCATTGAACCGGAAGAACAGATAGATGAAGAGATTCTACGCATACGCAAACAGCTTCTACGCAGTATTGACGAACTTGAATTATCAGTTCGTTCATACAATTGCTTACAAGCAGCCGATATCCGTACCATTTCTGATCTTGTAGTAAAAGAAGAACAAGAAATGCTCCGTTATAAGAATTTTGGACGTAAATCTTTGAATGAACTGGTTGCAAAACTTGACAATCTTGGTTTACGCTTTGGTATGGAAATTTCTCCCTACATGAAAGACATGAATAAATAAGGAAAGCAGATAAATGAGACATCAAAAACGAGGCAGAAAACTCGGTCGTACTGCAAGCCATCGCAAAGCTATGCTTCAAAATATGGCTGCATCTGTTTTGCTTCATAAGCAGATTAAAACCACGGAAGCTAAAGCAAAAGAAGCTCGTAAACTGGTTGAACGCCTTATCACCTACGGGAAAAAAGGTACAACTCATGCACGCCGTCTTGCTTTTGCGATCCTTCGTAACAAAAAAGCGACTACCATCCTATTCGATGAGATTGCTCCTGTCTATGAAAATCGTCAAGGTGGATATACTCGCCTAATCAAGTTGGGATATCGTCCCAATGATACTTCCAAGGTTGTTTTGCTTCAGTTGGTTGATTTCTTCAGTGAAGAACCAAAGAAAGACAAGAAAAAATCTACTGAAAAGAAAAAAAGCAAACCTGCAGAAAGCAAAAAAGTTGAAGTAAAAGAAGAAGCTCCGGTTGAAAAAACCGCAGAAACTGTTGAAACTGAAGTTGTTGCTGAAGAAGTTATTAAAGAAGCTGCTCCTGTTGAAGAAGTTGTCGAAGAAAAAGCTAAAGAAACAGAAAAAGTGGCTGAAGAAAAAAAGTAATTCCCTAGGGAAATACAATATACATGGATCCTCTTTGCAGATGCAGAGAGGATTTTTGTTTTTAAGACTGAAAATGCTTAAAATACATACATTTACAAAGCGTCTATTTACTTGAACTATACTTAAATTATTTCTATATTAAACAGATAATCAAAATATAAATGAATGCTGAGATGATCTCTAAAAAGATTAAAGATAATATATTCAGAAGATTAGGACGATTCTTCTTTGTCCGTGATGATGGCAAAATGACGCCTTTTCGCCGTTCAATGAAAAAAATCCTATGGCTATTATACCTGACAATTAAAGATTTTAACAGTAATATGTGTTTTGTTCATTCAGGTAGTCTTGCTTACGTTAGTATTGTATCCCTTATTCCTATAGCTGTATTGGTTTTCAGTATTGCGGGACTTTATGGTTTGGGCGAAACTGTAATTAAATTTGCCGAAGAAAATATTTTCCCTTATTTGGTTCCCGAATTTCATGGTCAACTAAGTGTCTGGTTACAAACAAATATTTCTCAAGATGCATTTCGTAATCTTGGAACTACTTCCGTTATTAGCTTGATCGCAATTGCCGGTTTAATGATGGCAGGTACAGCTATTCTGGTTATCTCTGAACGTGTTTTTAATGAAATTTGGCGTGTAAAAAAAGGTGGTAGCTATTTTAGGAAACTTACCGGTTTCTGGATATTCTTTACTATCACACCGCTTTTGATCGTTGGTAATACTTATATAAAGAATTTCCTTATGCCAGATGGTGGGTATATGGATATGATGATCCAACAGAGCACCCTTATCGGTTTTATCTATAGCAAATTCTTACCTTTCCTGATCACCTTGTTCATTATGGTAATGCTTAATCTTCTTTTACCCAGAGCTAAGGTTCTTTTTAAAAGTGCTTTATTTGGTGGTATCTTTTCCGCACTTCTTTGGGAATTCTCAAAGAACTATTTTTACTTGTATGTTATGAGGATGACAACGGTAACCAGTTTTTACGGTTCCCTTGCTATTATCCCTATTTTTATGATTTGGATGTACCTGACTTGGATAATTATTCTACTTGGTGCTGAACTCGCATATACCTTCCAGAATCGACGATTGATGACAAACCTATACCGCGGGTATGAGAATGCATTAACGCATTACACGCATGCTTATCTTGGGGTTTCTATTCTGATCTGGATGAATTCCTACTATCGTCGCGGTAAAGCCATTCCTGCATTGGATAAATTCTGCGATTATATGGGTGTTCGTTTAAATACTATGACAGACGTCTGTCAGGAACTTGTGGAGCTTGAGTATTTGGATCCCGTCAGAAGTGAAATACCTCGTTATGTTTTTGCACAAAATCCCGAATATATTCACCTGAATGATGTAGTCGAATCTTTGAAAAAGATAGAATTTTCTTCAGAATATAATATTCGTGAAGACAAAGCTCCCACAGAGAAACATTTGAGTACCGAAACTGTCTTCATTGAAGCTCAACGAGCTTTCTTAAAACCTTTTAAGAATAAAACCGTTTCGGATTTTAAAAACCTCTGATATTCATGAATATACTCTATATCTCACCGGAAAATACAGTAGGCACGCTTGACCTTTATAAGCGCATTCATGAGCAACATGGAAATACTGTTCGCTATGTAACATTTTTTCGCTCGCCAAAAAGATTTAAAGAAGATATTTGTCTTGATCTACCATTTAATTTTACACGACCCTTTTTAAAAAAGATTCGTCATAGGATATATCAGCTCTATCGTGGGAAAGAGGGTTATCATAAGGATAGAGAAGGATATCCGCCTGTGTGGCAGCCGGAGGGTCGTTTTGACAGCACTTTTCTTGCTTGGAAAGAGAAGCAATGGCATAAACGTATTCAAGCGGCTATCAAAGAATATGACCTGTATAATAATGATGTCGTACATTTTGAGTCCGGAATGGACTTCTATAAAGATGCTCGCTTTGCAAAGGAGTTAAAAAAACGCGGTGTAAAGGTAGTCTGTCATTATCATGGCGAAGATTTACGTAGCAGGGGAGTCTTACTGCCCTTAAACGAAATAAGCGATCTGAACCTTACTAATGAGGTTGACTTACTTAAAAAACATCCGAATATCCATTATATATTTCTTCCTTTTGATATAGATGCCTTTCAAAAGAGATACCCCAAGATAGATAACGAAAGTGATCTGCCTTTGGTAACTCACGCACCTACAAATCGCTATTATAAAGGAAGTGCCGATATCATCCCTATTTGCCGGAAATTGGAGCAAGAGGGAAAGATCCGTTTTGAATTAATAGAGAATAAATCTCATAAAGAAGCTATGGAAATGAAGCGAAAGAGTGACATCTTTATAGATCAAATAAATGACCGGGGCGGCTGGGGTTATGGAATGAACTCAGTGGAATCGCTCGCAATGGGTGTTTGTACACTCACTGAGATGAATGATAGTTATTGTAAATTTATTCCGGATCACCCCTTTGTAAATGTGAACAGGTCAAATCTATATGCTAGTTTGTTAAAACTTGTTTCAGATCCTTCTTATTGCCAAGAAAAGGGGCGTAAAGGTACAATATGGGTTAAAAAGTATCATGATATAGCATCGGTAGGCGAAAGTTTATATAATTACTATGCTAAGTTAGGTTTAAAATGAGTATAAAAGGTCAACAAATACTCAATCCCGGAAAACTTGCTATAGCACGTTTTCTTAGCCGGATTAGTGGGAGTTTTAATCCTTCCAAAAATGCCAATAAGCCATTAGCAAAAGAAGACATTAAAAGAATATTAGTTCAGGAGCATCAGTGCATCGGCGATGTATTAATGCTTGAACCCACGCTAGCTGCATTGAAGGAAGGCTTTCCCGATGCTGACATCGACTTACTATGTACATCATCAATTAAAGAATTAGCACAAGCAAGTCAACTTGCTGAACATATTATGGAATATCCAAAAGAGCTTCCTGGACCAGGGAAATATGATCTTGTTATTGATTTTCATGCAGATGTACGTCGCTTACGTTTATTAAAAGGTTATAAAGCTAAATACCGTGCCGGTTTTAGTTTCAGTGGGGGAGCAAGGTGGCTAACACATGTTGTTGACTATCCCTTTAACGAACATCAGGTTGAACGACCATTTGAATTATTGGCTATTTTAGGTGTTACTGTCAAAAGACATGTTCCTCATTTAAAAGGATTTGAAAGTGAACTAAAAGAAAAAAAACAAATATTACTTCATCCGGGAGCAAATCATGAAGCTCGAAAATGGCCGCGCGAGCATTGGGTGGAACTAATAAAAATTCTTAAAGCTGATGATCAGGACGTCCTTTGGTTGACTCCACCCGGAGAAAAAGCACCGGAAGGTGTAGATGTATTTTCGGGATCTATCGTTGAAATGGCAAAAATTATTACTGATTCATGCCTATTGATAGGCTGTGATTCCATGTCGGGACATCTTTCGGCAGCTCTTGGAACACGATCTTTGGCAATTTTTGGCTCTCAGGATCCCGAGCTAACAAAACCTTTTGGTCCGAATGGCTATTTTATTATCCCTGAAAAAGAGTGTAAACATCGTCGGAGACATTGGCGCTTATGCAAAGAATGCATGCGATCAGTCAGTCCGGAAAATGTTTTTGAATACGCAAAGATCATTATAAACAAATAAAATACAAATAAACAAAATATAATTTCGCGGGACGTAGTATTGCGCTGAATAAAATGTATCATATAAATCGTTAAAACAGGGCAGAAAATATCCCTGTTTTCATATGTTGATCACTTTTGTCATATTCATAAAATACTCAATAATAAGGGGTTACAAACCATATGGAAAAAAGGTAAAAAAAAGAATGAAAATATGTTGACATTCATGTTATAAGGGTTTATTATTGACGGCTTTTTTGATTGTGACTTTGCTAGGGAAGAAGAGAATAAAAGGTAATATAATACTTGACATTCATTCCCAAACAGGTTACCACTCACAGCTTTTTGAAATGAATTTACCGAAACGGAATGAATGAAAAATAAGTGATAAAACGCTTGACATTTAAAACCGCTTAAAGTATTATTCATGGCTGTCGCAAGAATTATTGAGGCAGTAGTTATTTGAAAATCAGGGTGTATGTTATGCGTGATTCATGAGAGTTCAGCTTGACAAAGTAGTTTGTCGAGATTGATTAAATATAATATAGTAATATAAATACAATGAAGAGTTTGATCCTGGCTCAGGATGAACGCTGGCGGCGTGCTTAACACATGCAAGTCTAGGAAAGACTTCGAGCTTGCTTGAAGTGGAAACTGGCGAACGGGTGAGTAACACGTAGATAACCTACCCAGGGGCGGGGGATAACGTCGAGAAATCGGCACTAATACCGCATATTATTTCAGATTAATTTTTTGAAATGAAAGGGGGCTTCGGCTCTCACCTTTGGATGGGTCTGCGTCTGATTAGCTTGTTGGTGAGGTAATGGCTCACCAAGGCTACGATCAGTAGCTGGTCTGAGAGGATGATCAGCCACATTGGGACTGAGATACGGCCCAGACTCCTACGGGAGGCAGCAGTG
>CAYTLV010000116.1:0-3269 GCA_964438445.1 uncultured bacterium
TTTTTTTCTTGCATTGACTAAGTGAAAGTTATAACTTTCACAAGCGATGATAAATAATATGGCATAACGAGGTAAGAAAATGGAATTTCATAATGATAAAATATCAGAAGCGGTGATCCGGAGATTAACGGATTATTTGCGTTGTTTGCGCTGTGCACATGAAGAGGGAAGGAGTATGCTGACTTCTAAGGACATGTCGGAACATTGTGGACTAAAGCCCAGCATTATCAGAAAAGATCTTGCTCAGTTTGGCGCTTATGGTATAAAAGGACATGGTTATGTTATTGAAGAGCTCATTGCTCATCTCAATAAGATACTTGGCTTGAACAATACAAAGGACGTTGTCCTTGTGGGCGCCGGTTACCTTGGGACCGCCATTGCACGTTATCCCGGGTTTATTGATGCTAATTTTAATTTTATTGCGGCCTTTGATAATGATCCTGAAAAGATTGGCGGCAAAATTGGTCGCACTAACATATATTCTATAGAAACATTAAACAAGTATATAGAAAACCACCAAATTGAAGTGATTGTTCTTACCGTGCCATCCTCTGCTTCTTCGGGTATTGTGGAAAAATTGAATTCCGATATTGTTAAAGGTATTTTGAATTTTACATCCATGGTTTTCCCCGGACAAATGAATGATATGTATATTCACAATATCGATCTTGCTAAAGAATTAGAAGTGATCTCTTACTGCATGAAGAATTGTCTGACGCAAAAAAGTGATGACCAAAAAATAAATTAAACGAATAACCTATACAGAAAGTTGAGCTATGAAAAGATTCAAACATACTGTTCTCTTATTTCTGTTCCTCATGTTCTTGTGGGTTTTGTTAACACCCAATAACATGCAGGAGATTTGGGCAGGATTGGCTGTAGCGGCATTGGTATCCCTGTTCACCTTAAAAATGGAGCCTGTGCTCGGTGATATTCGGCTGACCCCGAAATCCCTGGCTTATTCAGTGATCTATATTTTTGTATTCCTCAAAGAGTTGGTCGTCTCCAATATTGACGTAGCCGGACGGGTGATTAATCCTAAGCTACCCATTAAGCCCGGAATTGTGAGGGTTAAAACAAAATTAAATTCTAGAATTGCAAAAACCATTTTGGCGAATTCCATTACCTTGACTCCCGGAACCCTGACGGTGGACATCAAGGATGAATATCTGTACATCCATTGGATCGAGATCAAACATGATGATCTTGAAGGTGCCACTCAGGATATCGTAGCAAAATTTGAAAAATACCTGGAGGTGATCTTTGTCTGATATCATTTATCAAATCGCAGGTGCTATCGCGCTAGCCGCCATTTTGCTTGCCTTCATTCGTATGATCAAAGGACCCAGCTCGGCTGACCGTGTTGTAGCATTGGATGTAATGACCATTATCTCCATTTCCCTGATCGTATTTCTTGCATTGATCTTGCAACGCTCGATCTATGTTGATATTGCATTGGTTTACGGACTTATCTCTTTTGTGGGTGTCGTTGCCATTGCGCGTTATCTGGAAAGGGGGCTATAATGGAACTTGCAGGTGCTATTATTACACTCATCGGATCTGTCTTTTTATTTCTTGGCGCTTTAGGACTTCTACGCATGCCGGATATTTTCAATCGCATGCAGGCAGGGACCAAAGCGACCACTATGGGAACCATTCTCTTTTTGACCGGCATTGCAATAGGTCATTTTGAGAGCATGGGTGCCGGAAAGATCGTGATCCTTATTCTCTTTATTATTTTTACCAATCCGCTCTCCTCGCATGCTCTTGCCCGCGCCGCACATCATATTGGCATTCCGCTGGCAAAGAAAACTGTGAAAAACGATCTTGCAGAGGATGAGAAAAAAGAAGAAGGAGGACAGCTATGACCACGGTAATTATTGCTGTACTTGGAGCTATCATGATCGCCGCCGCTGTTCTGGCTATTGTTCAGAAAAGCTTATTGTCTGCGGTTATCGCCGCGGGCGCGATCTCACTTTTGGCTTCGCTCCTTTATATTGTATTAGCTGCACCGGATGTTGCCATGACAGAAGCGGCCATCGGGTCCGGGTTGACAACGATCGTTTTCCTTTTTGCTCTGAATAAGATCAGGAAGGAGGACAAACATGGTTAAAAAAATATTTATTGTAATCATTCTTGGATTTTTTGCCGTCATGCTTTTGCCTCTTGCTAAAGATTTTACACCTTTTCAGGAATTATCTCCCCTTGCGAAAAAATATGTGGAAGACAGCCCTGAAGAACTCGGAGCTGCTAACATTGTGACTTCCGTAATCGTTACCTATCGTGGTTTGGATACCCTAGGTGAAGTTGCCGTGCTGTTTATTGCGGCTGCCGGTGTTGGCTTTTTCCTTCGCAGAGAAGGAAAGAACGCCAAAACTGCCAAGCGCGGATCGTCACAGATCCTGCAAAGTGGAACGGCTTTTCTCTTTCCGCTCATTCTTGTTTTTGGTGTCTATATTTTCTTACACGGACACCTGACTCCCGGCGGCGGATTTCAAGGTGGCGTAGTCATTGCTTCCGGCATGGTTTTATTGCTGCTTTCCAGCGTCTCTACTAAGATCAACGAAAATGTCCTTCACCTTGTCGAGTCCCTTTCCGGCGCATCATATATTGCTATCGGAATTCTTGGACTTGTCTTGGCGGCAGGATTTCTTGATAACCGATTTCTTGACCTTGGCGAATTCGGCACTTTACTGAGTGCCGGAGCTATCCCGCTGATCTATTCCTTTATAGGATTGAAAGTAGGTGCTGAACTGGTCGGAATTATTGATAATATGCAAAAGGATCAATCATGACACTTATCACAATTTTAGGTTTAATACTGATCTTGATCGGGATATGGGGCATGTTGACCCAACGCAATATTATTAAGATAATTATCGGTTTTTCAATTGTAGATACCGGTGTACACCTGATCATGGTTTCTATCGGTTATATCAAAGATCGTACGGCTCCCATCATTGATTCTGCGGTCAGTCAGGCAGATGCAGTCAACAAGGTTGTAGATCCTATTCCCTCGGCTCTGGTTCTGACGGCAATCGTGATTGGCTTAGCGGTTACAGCTTTGATGCTGTCTTATGCGATCAAATTATATGAGAAAAAAGGAACACTTGACATCAATGAATTCAAGGAGTTAAAATGGTAAATCCACTTTATATATTCATTCTTGCATTGGGTGCAGGTTTCCTTTTGACCCTATTTGATAAAGCAGGCAGGAAAGTCTCACTCATTATTTTTTATGCGGTACTTGCCGCCATGGTCGCCATTTC
>CAYTLV010000116.1:3369-6151 GCA_964438445.1 uncultured bacterium
AACGGACTGATCATGACGCGCGATATGTTCAATTTATTTGTGTTCATGGAGATCACATCCATCGCAACATTTGCCATGATCGGCATCGAGCGTGATGTAAAGACGCTATCAGCCGGGTTTAAGTACATGATCGCCGGTGGTATTGCTTCTGTGCTTTTTCTGATCGGTACGATTTATTTATATTGCTTCAGTGGCATGCTTCATATCGATTCCATGGCTATGGCGATAGATACGGCATCAAGTCAGGCGACATTACTCGCTGTATTCATCTTACTCATGGCCATCGTGATAGAGCTTAAACCTTTCCCCGCGAACGGGTGGGCGCTGGATGTCTATGAAGCAGCTGACCCGGGTGTGGTTGCTGTGATCGCCGCCGGTTCATCTGCCGGAATGCTCTTTGCTTTGTACAAGATCACTCCGCTGTTGAATGAAACTTTATTACTGACATTAGCTGCTATCGGTGTGACAACTTTCCTTGCATCTAATCTCATGGGTTTGATGCAAAAGAATGCAAAACGTTTGTTGGGGTATTCTTCCATCGGTCAGATTGGACTGGTCATGGGTGTCTTTGCGATGCTCGTTTATCTTGGCTATCCGATCAACGGCAAGATGGTCATGCTTATTGCAGGCGGATTATTTATTACACACTTTGCTGCCAAGGCCGGACTCTTCTGGCTGGCCGGCATTCTGAATAAAGAAGAAATAGAAGACTGGGGCGCTTTGCGCAAGAAACCGATCTTCCTCTTTGCCTTTGGCGCATTTATTTTGGCACTGGTCGGACTTCCACCTTTTCCTTCATTCTTTGCCAAATGGCAAATGGTAATGGTTCTGGCAAAAGAAGGTCAGTTCATCTTTATCGCGGCCGTTCTTTTGGGAACACTTCTCGAAGCCGTTTATCTCTTTCGCTGGTTGGGTAAAGTGCTTCAAGCCGAAGTTAAAGAAAAACTCAAGATCAGTTTTGCTCAGGGACTTCCGATTCTTGTTGCGGTTTTTACCGCCCTTGGACTGGGTGCCTATACGGCAACGGTTGTCCCGGGTGGTGAAAGCTTAAATATTTTTTATCTGCCTCTATTGTTGGTTGTTGCAATGTTCGTTCTGGACTTCCTGCCGGCATGGGTCAAAAATACGATCGTGATCGCAGCAATGGGACTTTTCACTTGGAAACTATTACCGAATCTTGAAAGCTATCGCTTTATGTTCGGTATCATCTTTATGGTGGGTGGTATCATTTTACTGATTCCGGGCTATGCTTATAAAGGCAAGCGCGTTGGATTCTATCCCTTTGCCGTGATGATGTATACCGGATTGGCTGGATTGTTGATGGCGGAAAACACGTTGCAATTATTTACCGCTTGGGAATTAATGACAATAGGGTCATACTTCCTTATTATCCGCGGTAAAAAAGCAAAGCCCCATGCCTTGAGTTACTTGCTTTTCTCTTTGGGTGGAGCCTATGTGATGCTATCGGGTCTGGGACTCTTTTTTGCTGAGAATGGTGGAAATCTGGACATCGCTCTTTTATCTACAATCACTCAATCATCAAGTATTATTTATATTCTGCTGGTCGTTGGTTTTCTTACCAAATTGGCATCAATGGGTTTGCATATTTGGCTGCCCGGTGCTCACGCTGAGGCCGAGGCCGATGTATCTCCTATGGTATCCGCTATCCTTTTAAAAGCGGGTATGTTTGGATTGATCGTAGTGATGAGTGCCATTCAAAATCCTATGATCGGTAAAGTTGATATCAATTATATTTTAAGCTGGGTGGGTGCCATTACGGTCTTTTTAGGCAACCTTGCAGCTATTTACCAAGAAGATGCCAAGCGTTTATTGGCCTATTCTTCCGTCGGAAACCTAGGTTATGTTCTCTTTGGTTTGAGTCTGATGACTCACCTTGGTTGGTTGACTTCCATTACTTATGCATTGAATCACTTTCTCTTTAAAGCTCTGCTTTTCCTTGCGATCGGCGGTGTGGTTTGGAGAGTAAAAACTAAGAATATGTATGAAATGGGCGGACTGATCAAACGTATGCCCATCAGTTTTATATCTGTTTTGATCGGTATTATTACCCTGGCCGGTGTGCCGCCACTGAGTGGCTATGCCGGGAAATGGTTGACCTATAATATTCTGTTGGAAAAGGGTTGGTATTTTCAGGGTATCGTGATCATTATTGGCGGTTTGATTGCTTTTCTTTATTGTTTCCGTTTGATCTATGCGGTCTTTCTAGGACAATTAAAAGATGAGCATCGTAATGTAAAAGAAGCGCCTTTACCTTTTCTCATTCCACAGGTCATTTTGATGATCGCAATTATGTTTTTCTCCGCTTATCCGGGTATGATCTTGAGCCATGTGGGTGATTTTTTGACAAAGATTTTCCCCGCAGGCGGTATTGACTGGCAGGGTGGAGTCGCGATGACACAGTTTGGTCATTGGGATGGTTTTACTATTCTCATGTTGACCGGTGGAATATTTGTCGCAGTTCTGGCTTGGTTAATGATCAATAATCGCAAGACCCAAAAGGTCAAACAATTCAATATTGTCTATGCGGCTGAACGGCCTTCTCGTCCGGAACTGACCCATGTAGGCTATAACTTTTTTGCTCACTATAATAAAGCTTTAGGCGTTTTATCTACGCCTCTTGCTGTTAAATTCTGGAACGGTATTGCCGATGGTTTTCATGCTACAGGCGATTTCTTTAGAAAGATCTATACCGGAAACGGTCAAACATATCTTGTGCATATCATCCTATTTGTAGTGGTTGTGTATGCCTTTGTGATAGGAG
>CAYTLV010000117.1:0-3628 GCA_964438445.1 uncultured bacterium
GGCTATGTGCGTATCCATTGCCAGTTACCAAGTCCGGGCAGAGTGAATATTGAAATTTATGATTACTCCATGACACGCGTTAAATATCTTGTTGAAAATGTAAGTGTTGCCAGAGATAACGTTGAATTTACATGGAATGGAAAAAATGGTATGAATAACTTGGTCGCTAATGGTGTTTACTTTATTCGATTGGAATATGATGACGGCGATGAAGATGGTAAACAGGTCGCGTGGACAAAAGTAATAGTGCTGGATTAATGGTGGTATATGAATAAAATAATTAAAATACTCTTGATATTATGTTTGGTAACATTTCTTACGGCAGGTGATGAAGCAGGAGGCGTAGGGGGTGCATATTTGCGTATGTCACCCGATGCTCGGACGGCAGCACTAGGAAATGCAACAATTGCCTTATACAATGATGTTAATATTGCTCTTAGTAATCCGGCGTCGATCCCGACCCTGGAAGAAAAGCAATTTTCCTCTTCTTTTCAATTTCTTTCACTGGATCGTTCATATCAAACTCTTTCTTTTGGCGTAACGATGCCACCCAATGCGGGTATGTCAATTTCCTGGATCCATGCAGGAGTAGATAATATTGATGGTCGAAATTATTCAAATGACTATACTTACGATTACAGTTGGTCACAAGACGCATTTATCATTGGATTTGGTTTGCAGATTGTTGATTGGATATCTGTTGGTGTGTCGGGAAAAGTACTCTCAGATCAACTTGTGAATTCAAATTCAAGTGGTTTTAGCGCGGATGTCGGTGTTACTGTAACGCCGGTCAAAAACTTATTGATCGGAATTGTAGTTAAAGATATTTCGGGAAAAACAACTTGGGATACTTCTTTGGAACCCTATGTTGATTATCAGACAAGAAGAGTAGATTATTACCCGACGACATTTCATTTTGGTTTAAGTTATACCCTAATGGATCGCTATCTGTTCACCGGTGCTTATAAGTACTCTGAAACGATCGAGCCAACCTGGCATGCCGGTGTGGAGGCTCGCGTTTGGGACGGCATATATTTACGCGCAGGTGCCGATAACGGTGCACCTTCATTTGGTTTGGGAACAAGTTTCAAATTATGGAAAAATATATCGTCAAGAATGGACTATGCTTTTCTAACCGGGACCTTGCAAGAAGGCGGAAGTCATTTGTTTACCTGGCTGTTTAATTTCTAGGAGATGGACATGAAGAAAATTCTTATCATATTATTTACATTGAGTTTGGCTTTTGCTGGTGAAGGCTTACCTGTTTTGACTTTGCCTTCTATTGCTCAAGATGGTTATATGCCGTCAAGTCCGGTTAAAAAAGAAAATGGAATTACTTTTTCTTATGCAAATTGGTATTTGGCAACCGATTATTCGGCAATTTCCGTGAAGTTAAATGGTTATGAAATTGGTTTTAAAGGTTTGATGTCAAACGATATTGAAATTCGCGGCGAAGTCCCGACAGATGCACCAATAGGGACAACATCTTATTATAATACTGCACTTTATGTCGGCAAAAAGTGGGACCTTAATGATAAATGGAGTGTGAAAGCACGAGCAAATCTCTTAAATGAACGTCTATTTTTTGCAACATCATGGGGTGGTTCTTTGGATGCCGAAGTAGCAAGAACGATCAATGTAATGGGACGGGTATTGGCCGGTGTTGAAAATCTTGGCTGGATGTCACCTCTCGGGTCGGTAGGGACAAATGTTCCCACCCGTTATTATGTTGGTGGTGATCTTATCTTTAATTTCTTTATCGTATCGCTTAAGGGTGGTATTAATACGGATATTGATCCTTTCTTGAGATGGGGTATCCGTTATTTTCATCCGATCTTTGAGATCAGTTATAGTCACGATAGTTTGCAACGTGTACACCATGTCGGTGCAGATATTAAATGGAATAAATTCAGAATTGGCTACGGGCAGTATTTTCATCAAGATGGTTTAGGTAATCCGATGATGTTTTCTGTCGGAATGACTTTTTAATGTGAAAGACATAAGTGAAACTTTTTAAGTATATTTTAATCCCTTTGTTTTTTGGAGTTTTATTGACTTCTTGCGAAGGACTGATGCGCGGATCTGAACCGCCCCGAAGACCATCGGTTGATCATTTTGTTCCGCCAACAGATCCACGGCTTGTTTTTTCTAATCTTGAAAATGCTTTTTTATATCGTGAATATGATATATATACACGCTGTTTGTCAGACTCACTTACATCCGGGACAGCCTATCGTTTTTCCGCAGCTCCCGTAAAAGCGGTCGTATTTCCTCCAGATTGGAATGCTCAAAGTGAAGAATTATATTTCCAAGAATTATTAGCAGCTTGTCCGAGCGATTCATTGTTAATGTTGTCAATTACAAATGATGATGTTCCCGATAGTGACGAAGGCGATACGATCTCATATCAGATAAACTACAATATTGTTGCCAACCACACTCGACAGGGAGTGGATAGACAGTTTAACGGACGCAGTTATATTAAATTAATTAGAAATAATCAGAATTATTGGGTGATCTATTATTGGCAGGATATCCCGGTATCGACGGATGCTACCTGGTCGGATCTGAAAGCATATTTTTAATAGATCATTATAGTTAGGAGAGTAAATGAAGAAAATTGGATTTGGATTCATCATATTTATGGTGTTGCTATCATCTTGTGCCGTCAAGGAACATAAACCTGTTGATACAATTATTGAAAATGCTATTGAAGAGAGAATATTTCCCGGTGCAGTATTGGTCGTTGGAAATTCAGATAAAATTCTCTATCAAAAAGCCTATGGTCATTATACTTATAATGAAAATTCAACACTCGTAGAGCTAAATTCCATGTTTGATATGGCTTCGTTGACCAAAGTATTTGCAACCGGTATATGTGCAATGAAATGCATAGACTCGGGATTGGTCGATCCTGAAAAAGCGGTGATTGATTATTTACCTGAATTTAATAATAATGGTAAAGATGTCATCAAGGTCAAGCATTTGCTCATGCACAATAGCGGATTACCAGCATATGCACGGGCCGGAAAATTAGCACAAGAAACATTGAACACTATTATGAATATTAAAATGACTCGTGAATTGGGCGATTATAAATACAGTTGTCTTAATTTTATTACATTGATGCGAGTCGTTGAAGTTGCTACCGGAATGCCAATGTGGGAATTCTATAAAGAGGTCTACACAGACCCAATGGATATGCACAGAACTGTGTTTTCGCCGAATGAAAAAATGAAACAATTTTGCATGCCAACGATCGGTGATAGTACAGGTGTAGAAATAATTCGTCAGGGAGAAGTGCATGATCCACTTGCACTTTCGTTAGAAGGTTATTCAGGAAATGCCGGTTTATTTTCAACAGGGCCGGAGCTTGCCAAATTCTGCCAGATGATGCTGGGCAAAGGAAAGTATAAGAACACAAGTTATGTATCGGAAGAGACCATTCTACCATTTATAACCCTCCAGGCAGGTACGCGGGCATACGCATGGGGTATGAATAATTATCGTAGCTCCGCAGGAGATAAACTTTCTGAAACAGCTATCGGTCATACAGGATATACGGGAACATGTGCATGGATCGATCATGAAAAAGATATTTTCATTGTATTGCTGACAAACCGTGTTT
>CAYTLV010000117.1:3638-6030 GCA_964438445.1 uncultured bacterium
ATCGGTTACACCTACTCGAAGAGCTGTAAATGATGCTGTGGTTGAAGCTATTCTTGAACAATAATAATAAATATTCTAACATTGAGGATTTAGTATTAAATGATAAAAGCTACTCCACATAAAATAATATTAATTTTACTCACACTTGTTTTTTCTGTTGCATACTCTAATGATATATTTCATGCAAAAATATATTCCGACGGTGCGCCAAAGCAGCTTGCTTACACGCACACAAATACAGTTGAACATTCAAATGACAGTACTGTTTTAACTCATTTTTATTACACACCGGATAATAAATTGTATGTTAAAGATATTGTAATTTTTTATAAGAACAATCCGATTTATAATTCTTTGGAATTCTATCAGACTAAAGATTACTATAGTTGTGAAATAGTAGGTGAAAATGCAAATATGTATTATAAAGGTGCAAATAAAAGCAAAAGGGTTACTCGTGATGTAAAAGATCCTTTGGTTTTTGCCCCCACACAACAAGAAGGGGTTAGAGATTATCTGGATGATTTAAAAGCAGGTAAATCTGCTCATTTTTATATTTTTGCTACCGAGGTATTGCGACTTGTAGATATGGAAGTGGAGATTATCGAAGATTCAAAATATGAACGACCGGGTTGTATTGTATTAATAATGCATCCAAAAAGTATGTTTATAGATTGGTTTGTAGATGAAGTTTTCTATGTGATCGATAAATCAAATGGAAGGATCATGGAAATGCATGGTTTTTCAACCTTAAAGCTAAAAGTAGACAACAAATGGAAATTTAAGGATATGAATTTTTATTATTCTTATGAATAATTATTAGAAATTTGTTTTTTATTTGTGACTATTGATACGCATCAATACAAGACCATTCACCTTTTCAGTGGTCAACTCAAGATCTAACTTATGCTGTACATTACCATGTTTTTGAAAAAAGGTTATTTAGGCAAATATCACAAATGCCATGTGTAATAGCCTTTTCACTATGAATATTGGAGCTGACTTTTCCCAAAGATGTCTAACACCAGGCACATATTCGTTTCATCTAATATTAAATATAATTGAGTTATACTATTGTTTCATCAAAAAAAATAGATTTGATTATTATTGTTTACCTAAGCGATTATCGAGATAAAATTTACGTAAACGAACAGATTTCGGAGTGATTTCCGCTACTTCATCCTCTGAAATAAACTCAATAGCCTGATCCAAGGTCAATATTCTGGGAGCATGAAGGGTAACAGTCGTATCAGAACTAGAAGCACGCATATTGGTAAGTTTTTTTTCTCTTACAATATTAACACGCAAGTCCAGAGGTAAGTTACGTTCACCAACAACCATGCCCGCATAGACTTTTTCTCCAACTGAAACGATCAATGTACCACGGTCCTCCATTGCAAGACTGGCATAAGCGGTCACTTTTCCGGCACGATCGGCTACAATAGCCCCCGTATTACGCTGGGGAATATCTCCAAACCAAGGTGAAAAGCCATGGAAAAGGCTGTTCATAATACCTCTTCCTTTTGTATCGGTCAAAAACTGGCTTCTAAAGCCAATCATTCCTCTTGAAGGTACGCGAAATTCAAGATGGGAGTATCCCATACCATTATTTACCATACTATGAATACGGCCTTTGCGCTTGGAAAGTTTTTCTGTCACAACACCAACAAATTCTTCAGGAACCTCAATATGGACATGTTCGACAGGTTCATGAAGTTTCCCATCAATTTCACGTGTAATTACATGGGGTTTCGAAACTAAAAGCTCAAAACCTTCACGGCGCATGGTCTCTATCAGAATTGCCATTTGCAATTCTCCACGACCACATACCTCAAAAGCATCGGCTCGTTCTGTAGGTTTAACTTGAACTGAGACATTGCTGAGAACTTCACGCTCTAAGCGTTCTTTGATATTACGGGAGGTTAGGAATTTGCCTTCAGTACCTGCAAAAGGACCATTATTAACATAAAATACCATGGAGATTGTTGGTTCGTCCACGGTAATCCGTGGCAATGGTACAGGATTTTCATTCTCTGATATTGAATCACCGATATTAATTTTATCAATACCGGCAAGCGCAATAATATCACCTGCAAAAACTTTATCGACAGGAACACGCTTTAGCCCAATAAAAGTATAGAGGGCAGAAAATTTGATATTTGTATTTATACTGTTTTCTTTGCAATGAGCATAGGGCTTATTGAATTCGATAACACCGTTGAGTAAACGACCGACAGCGATCTGTCCAACATAATTATCGTAGCTTAGATTGGTAACCAAAAAAGATACGGGTGCTTCATCATTTGCTTCCGGTCCGGAGATATAATCGATAATTGTATCAAAAAGAGGGTTAAGATCTTTAGAGCCATCAGATAAGTCTTTATGGGCAATTCCA
>CAYTLV010000118.1:0-2963 GCA_964438445.1 uncultured bacterium
GATTTCTTAATAAAATCATCAATCTGTTGACAAATAAAACGACCCACTTGGGTTGCACGAAGGTCGCCCAAAGGTCTTTTTTTACTTTCAACCAGTTCGCCATCGGTTCTAAAAAGTGCCGTACTAATCTTATTTGCCGTCAGGTCGATCGCGATGACTGCCATTTACATACTCCGTGATAATTATTATACTGAATATAATAGCAAATTCGAGAATAATTTAAAAGTCTTAAGTTTATGGTCTAGGAGTTTAGAACTTTACTTAGAGAGTAATAGTGAATAAAATCCAATGCTGAATGTGATAGGTATCTGCAAATATCCCTGTCTCGTTAATCCTGTTATCTTGTCTAAAATAAATCCTGATCATCCCTTAATTATGTCTAAACAGATCCGGTCAAACAATTAAGTTGACAAAAGAACAAAATTCTTTTATGTTTTAATGTTTCCGGCAACGGTTACAACCAATAAAAAAATCAGCTAAACAGAATTAAACAGAACACGCAGTTACAGGATTACCTGAAAGCAACATGCATAATGCAAGGAGATTTATGATGCGTAAACGATCAAAGATCCTTCTAATGCTTGCTCTTGCCCTCATCCTGCCATTCAGTGCAATGGCAGCCGGTGGTAAGATATCGGGTTTGATCTTCGACGATCAAAACAAAGAAGCATTAGTTGCCGCGAATATCATGATCACAGAGAAATGGGATAATGATATTGCAGTAGAGTTAGAAACAGTACGAGGAACTTTTTCAGATAATGATGGATATTTTGTCCTCTTAAATGTAAGTCCCGGTACTTATACTTTGAAAGTTTCCATGATGGGATTTACAGATTTTATCATGGAAAAGGTCAGAGTCAACCTAAACAGAAGTATTCAGCTTGAATTTCCTATGATTCAAAAAGCGATCTCACTTGACGCAGTTACGGTTGTAGCTGAAAAAGAGATTATCAAAGCGGATCTTGCTTCATCACAAGAGATTATTTCCAAAGAACGGCTTGAAGACGCTCCTGTTTTACGCATGGATGAATTTATTGCAAATATGAAGGGTGTTGAACTTGTGTCCGATGCCGATGGTGCCGGATTAAGCATCCGTGGTGGTGAAGTTTCTGAGACCGACATACAGATCGACGGTATTTCATCCCGTGATGCCCGTTCCGGAAATTCATATTTATCTATCAATTCATCTTCGGTTGAAGAATTACAGGTTCTTACTGGCGGGTTTGAAGCCAAATATGGCGGTATTCAATCCGGGTTGGTCAACGTAGTCACCAAAGAAGGCTCACGCGAAAAATTTGATTTCTCAGGTCGTTTCAATTATACTCCGGCAGGTCAACAACGTTTCTTTGGAATTAATCCTTGGAGTGAGGATGGATTGATTTACAGAATATATGCCGATACAAGTGAAACAGGATTTGCTTATATTGGAACGGAAGACGATACCTCAGGTACGATTCCAATTGAATTTTCCAGCTTCAAAGGGTGGAATAACAAACGAGAAGGTCGACGCAATTATGAAAGTGCAGGCTTACCGGCCGGAAGATTAACCCCGGAACAAAAACGGCAATTATGGCTAATTCAACACCCCAGCTATGATGTAGCTGCTCATCCGGATATTTACTTTGAAGGAACCTTAACAGGTCCTTTACCCTTTACACCCAATTCAACTTTTATGTTGGCGGGCAAGGTTGAACGATCCGAATTTGCTTATCCCATAGGACCAAGAGATTCGTATTTTGATTGGAACAGTCATTTAAAAATAACCATGCATCCAACAGATAAAACGAAGATCAGTATTAGTGGAATGTATGCGAATATGTCAACCAACACGACAAGTCGTCCAAGTACTGTCGGTGGTGGATTACAGGATTATTCAAGTCGATTTGGCTTTTTAAGCAATTCCCAACAAGCCGTATTCCAACAAGCCAGTATTCTATCCAATTACACAATGATGTATAACAAAAGTTTTTTGCAATATCTGGACCAAACTTGGTTTATGGGTGGCATAAAATTAAATCATGCATTATCACCAACTTCCTATTTTACGCTTGAAGCGCAAGTTAACTATCAGGATAATAACATTGAACCCATGTCCGTTGATCCTGCACTTGAATCTTCATGGGTTGATCTTGATACATCATTAAAAGTACTTAATTTTCCAACGATCGGAACCCCAAATGGTTCTACCAACTATGCAAGGGACCTGGTTGATCTATTCACTATTTATGGTGGTTTACAGGCTGTTGATTCTTCGTACACTTTAAGCACGAATGTTAAGGGAAATTATACCGCACAATTGGGGCAATATCACCAGTTTGAAGCGGGATTTAATGTAAATTATACACACTCGTTCACTTATTGCGGAACTTGGTATCAGTCCAGACAGATGTATACGCCCGGAGTTCCAGATACATGGCAATATTATAATGCAAATCCTATTGAAGGGGGCATTTACGTACAAGATAAGCTTGAATTTGAAGGCATGGTAGCAACGATCGGATTGCGCGGGGACTACTTTAATCCACAAAAAGATGAATTTCTCCTGGATAATCCGATAGATCAAGCCTATCCCGATTTTTATAATTTAACGTATCAATACCTACCCGGAAGCTGGGGCTCCTACGAGCGCTGGGTTGTATTTCGCGATATGCTGGATACCCCACCCAATTGGCCAACTAAACCCTATCATGGCGAATTTAAGATATCACCGCGTTTAGGGGTATCGTTTCCAGTCACCGTAAACAGTAAAATGTATTTCAATTACGGACATTTTTATCAACGTCCAAATTATACTTATCTATATAACCTCGCTATTACCGGCGACAGGGCAATATTACCTACACCCGAGTTACCTATGGCAAAAACGGTTTCCTATGAGTTCGGTTATGAACAACGCTTTTTACAAAATTATCTGGCCAATTTTGTAGTCTATTACAAGGATATGTCAAATATCCCTTTACCTA
>CAYTLV010000118.1:2973-6004 GCA_964438445.1 uncultured bacterium
ACTACCCAGAACCTATATAAATTACTGGGAAGAGTTTTCGGCTACAAAATATGAACCAGACGGTTACGCAGATATTCGGGGAATTGAATTACGACTTGAAAAAAGTCAGGGCCAATTCTTTACCATGTGGTGTAACCTGGATTATATGCTAAAAAGTTGGGGCGAATCCGGCCTACAGTATATTTACGAAAATCGTATTACGGCTGCAGACGAAGAAAGAAGCGCAAATATTGATAACTTAATGCCAATACCTAAAGCAAATATCGCTTTATCATTTCATACACCTATGACCTTTGGATTGCCCATGGGAGGCATCTATCCTCTAGGCGGATGGAGATTGAACTTAAATTTCAAATGGGTTGATGGCGGTAAAATTGTCTTAAATACTGACCCCATTACCGGCGCACAAGATAAAGTAGATATTCTAGACTACACCAATACCGATCTTAAAGCCGGAAAACGGATCAAAGTAGCAAATCATTATCTAGAACTCGGTGTCACTATTACCAATTTATTGAATCAAAAACGCTTATATGTTGGTGGTATGGGCTTGACCCAATACAATATTTATAAAGAATCCCTAAAATTTCCTTTTGAAGAAGGTGAATTCAAAGGAACAGATAAATGGGGCGAGTGGAACAAAGATTATATAAAAACCGGTTGGTTTGAAGCCCCAATTTACCTAAATCCCCGAAGAGTTGTTATAAGCTTATCGGTTGATATTTAAGGAGATTATGATGACAAGAAAAATAAAATGTTTAATAGGTATAATATTGCTGATCACCTTCTCAGCAATATATGCGCAAAAGAACTACAATGGTGCACCGATGTTCTTAAATGTGAATGCTATAAATTATTCACTTAAAAAGAGCAATGGTGAAGGGCAGTTTTCAAATCAATACAGCTGGATGCTAACTGGGGATAATCGAGACCAAACGGAAGAATGGTATTATCCGGCGGATCAGTGGCACTCACAAATATTGTACCAAATATTCAATCCGCTGTGCTTTGATGATACCGGATTTACAAATGAGACAGGTCAACATCAGATCATACCCTATAAATGTGTAAATTATGCAAAAAATGATTTTTCGCGTGAAAGGAGACGATATCGTCCACCCTATGTTATGGTGGATGGGGTTCCACAATATCAAGAATATCTTTGGGAGATCGATCCGGATATTCCATCTGATATCATTGCGGAATGGGAAGATATCTATGTCGCTTTTGGAATGCGAGCACATGTTAAAATGTACGCCTATAGTAATCAAAATCATGAAAATTATTTTATTTACCAGGCAACAATGAAATTTACGGGTGAAACACGCAGGGGCATTGAACAACCTGATTCATCCGATTTTTATCCTGCTCAAACGGTAAATATGTATTGGCCAATAGAATTTAGTTTTGGACCATCAAAGCAGGGCGAATATATGGTAACAAATGGTTGGCCATATGAAGGTGTTGATGAACTTGACAGTTGGTTTTCGGGAGAGACTCTATTGCCAGGCGGTAATCGTGATTCATTAAAGATCGCGTATTATTGGGATTATAAAACACCGGGTGTAAAAGTCTATCGTAACGGTAGCTCTGATGATACGGGTGATCCCGATAGAGCTAATGGGCATCTTCATTCTCCACAGATCCCGGGATATGCACTTTTACATGCAGCCAAAAACAGTCTAGATAAAGCCAATGATGACCTCGAACAACCGTATTCGATACCTCATGCTGATATTTATAATGATCTATGGGGACGGACGGATATTGGTATTCGTGACACCTATATTGGTAACGATTCAAGAGGTAGATTTCCACTTGATCCTATCAGCGAAGGTTGGATCGGTATAAATGAAAATCAAAAAGGTCCCATGCGCTTTATCACGGTAGGTCCATATGATCTAACCCTTAATTATGATGAAGCAATAAATGATTCTATTTGTGTCGTATACGCGGTGGGCGTTGGATCTATTGATTATAATAAAGCAGATTCCGTCGGTCGGGCATGGTTGAATAGTGAAATTACTGACGAAGAAAAAATGGATATAATCCTTACAGGAAAAGATTCTTTGTCCCAGGCAATGGATCGTGCAAACTGGGTATGGAATCGGGATTTCGACATACCCGATCCGCTTCCGGCACCAGATATGACCGTAACAAGCGACGCAGACAGAATCCTTGTAGAATGGTCGTATCCAGATGAAAACTATTATTTGGATCCTGATACCCATGTTGACGATTGGGATGCCTGGCGGGTCTACCGTAAAAAGGGAGCTGCAATGGTCAATGATCCCGGAGACAATTATAGCGCAGAAAAATGGGAAATAATATACGAGACACATAATAAGTCCGAAATGAATTATATTGATTTGGATGTAACGCGTGGAGTCTCATATTTTTATGCCGTAACAGCCATGGATGACGGAACACAAAATACCGACGGCATATTTCCGGGACAGAAGTTGGAAAGTTCACGCTACGTTAATACAAGTAAACTACCTGCACGTTCATTTAAGGCAGGTTTAAATACCACAACTGAAGTACGCGTTGTACCAAATCCGGCAACTCTTAACGCTGGCGCTATGGGATTCCCAGGCGATGAAAATCAGATCATTTTCGCCTATCTACCGTATAAATGCAAATTAATGATATTTACTGAAACCGGGGATTTGGTTCATGAGTTTGAGCATATTGGGACCGATCAGGAGATTTGGCAGCAAAAGACGGACAACAATCAGTATGTTTCGACTGGAATCTACATTTTATATGTATTGGAAGCTGAGGATGCTGAAGGTAACAAACTTCCAAATGAATATGAAAAATTTGTAATTATTCGTTGATAATGATGAGGTCTATTATGAAAAATAAAATATATCGTGCCTTGATCATATTGATTATCGGATTTCTTCCGATAACAGGGTGGTCGGTAGAAAAAAAGGCTCAAGTGGGATTTCGTTTTCTTGAAAATCCAATTAGTGCCGAAGCCATTGCAATGGGTGGAATGGGCGTTTTGGGAATCGAGAACGCCAAT
>CAYTLV010000119.1:0-5950 GCA_964438445.1 uncultured bacterium
GAAACTTCGGGGTCGGAATGAAGCGGAGAGATCTCAAACACAGGAAAAATTATATGGAATTTGAGATTTCTCCGCTCTCCGTCTGAGGACGGATCGGTCGAAATGACATGTTATGTTTGATTTGAAAAGGCAGGACGATCTGCTTACCATAGCCTTGGTGTAAGATAAAGCCTCTTCCAAGATAATTAAACAATAGTGGAACAAGGTGTCTATTACAAACGATAAACGCAGTGGAAATCACAATAAAAAAAACGTATATTAGGGCATGATGAAAAAACATACAAAAATTATTCTGTCAATTCTCTCAATACTCCTTCTCCTATCTTCCTGTACGGGTCCTGAGGATATCGAAAATCTTCTCATAGGAACCTGGAAATATATGGACTATCAGACCGGCAACTCGGAAACGATCACGTTTAGGGAAGATCTGACATACCGTTTGGTAAATTATGACGGAGAGACCTATGAAAGTATTGTCCTGACAGGAACTTATCGCTACGATGAAGAAAAATATATTTTTGAGCGTAATGGTACCAGTGATATTGCTTTTTTATATGAGATCTCGGGTAATAATCTCAGTATCTCTTTCGGTAAAACTTATGTGCGTCAATAGTAAGTGTTTCTATTTATTCATCATTTAAAAAGAGATAGCGAAACTATAAATATAATTGTAAATTAAAAGCTGAACATGATATTGAAAATATGAGATCAGAAATTATCAATCCGGAACTTGGGTCCTTAGAAGAAGAGCTTGAATTCACGCTCCGTCCGCGTTCATTAGACGAGTTTATCGGTCAGAAGAAACTGCTCGAAAAATTGAAGATTTATATCGAAGCGGCATGTAAACGAAACGAACCGCTTGATCATGTTCTCTTGTTTGGTCCTCCGGGATTAGGCAAAACAACGCTGGCAAATATTATTGCCAATGAACTGAATGCGGGTTTAAAAACATCTTCCGGTCCTGTGCTTGAACGGGCAGGTGACCTTGCGGGGGTTTTGACCAATCTTGAAAAGGGAGATGTACTTTTTATAGATGAAGTGCATCGCATGAACCGGGTGGTCGAAGAGTACTTATACTCCGCAATGGAAGATTTTCGTATTGACATTATGATCGATAAAGGGCCAAGTGCCCGAAGTATACAGCTGAATCTTGAAGCTTTCACCTTAGTGGGTGCAACAACGAGAGCCGGCTTATTGACATCGCCGATCCGTGACCGTTTCGGTATCATTATGCGTATGGATTACTACACGCATAAAGAATTGATACAGATCGTTATACGCTCAGCCAAACTTCTTAATGTGGATATCACAAAAGAAGGTGCCGTTGAGCTGGGCAAACGCTCAAGGGGAACCCCCCGGATAGCGAACCGTATTTTGAAACGCTGTCGTGATTATGCAGAAGTAAAAGGCGATGGTGTGATCACAAAAGAAATTGCCGATCTGGCATTACAAATGCTTGAAATTGACGAGATCGGTCTGGATAGTATGGATAGGCGAATACTTTTGACATTGGTGAATCATTTTGAAGGTGGTCCTGTAGGATTGCAGAACCTTGCAGTTGCCATCGGTGAAGAAGCAGATACCATTGAAGAAGTATATGAGCCATTTTTGATACAAGAGGGGTTTTTGCAACGTACTGCACGGGGACGTGTTGCACTTGACAGGACCTATAAGCACCTGAATCTTAAGAAACGTAAACCCAATTCTCAGGGGAGTTTGTTCTATGACGAAGTTTGAGATCTTCAATACGCAGCCCAAGGCATTTAGACTATCGGATTTTGATTTTGACCTCCCTGCTGAACGTATAGCCCAATATCCGAGCGATAAACGCGGTGAAGACCGTTTGATGGTTGTGGACCGTCAAAAAGGAACCTATACACATCATAAATTTTCGGAAATAAAAAAATATTTGAACCCAACAGATTGCATGGTCTACAACAATACAAAAGTATTTCCTGCACGTTTGTTCGCTTCAAAAGATAAAACCGACTCAGAGGTAGAAGTATTTTTACTACGCTCTCTCGAAGATCAGATTTGGGAAGTATTGGTTAAACCCGCAAGAAAAGTACGGATCGGGAATAAACTACGATTTACTGATAAGATCTATGCCGATGTGATCGACAATACTATTTCCGGCGGCCGTGTGATCCGCCATAATTGCTCCAAAGCAACGTTTATGAAATATGTTATGGCAACAGGAAAATCACCTTTGCCCCCCTATATAAAACGCGAAAGTGAAGATCTGGATAAAGAACGGTATCAAACCGTAATGGCCAAAGAACTGGGTGCTGTTGCAGCTCCGACTGCCGGATTACATTTTACTGATTCTATGTTGACCCAGATTGAGAAAAAAGGTACTAAGGTTACGAATGTCACTCTGCATATTGGTCTTGGAACTTTCCGTTCGGTACAGGTCGAAGATCTGCGTCGCCATCAAATGGATTCCGAATATTTTAAGATAGCTAAAAAAACAGCTTTGATGATCAATACGACAAAAGCTAATGGCGGTCGCATTGTTGCGGTAGGCACATCAACGGTTCGAGCCTTGGAATCATCTTTGATATCGGGTACGGATGTAAATCCTAAAACTACATGGACAGATAAATTCATTTATCCGCCCTATGATTTTCAGGTTGTCGATGCAATGATCACCAACTTCCATCAGCCAAAATCCACCTTGATCATGATGGTATCAGCCTTGGCTGGACATGATCTTATTTTGGATGCTTATGCAGAAGCCGTAAAAGAAAAATACAATTTCTACTCATATGGCGATGCAATGCTAATAATCTAACGCAAGAATAAAAGCCTGCTCGCCGTAGCCTTGGCAAAGGTGAGATTAAAGTAAAAAGATTAAAGTAGGGGCTCAGAATTCTGAGCCCTTTTTATTTTACGCATTAAAAAGTTCGAAGAGGGGAGTGGGAGAAGAGGAGAAACAATTGATAATTGAGAAAGGACAATTGGCAATTAACTTCGATTGTTCGGTGTTCGATTGTTCGATGTTCTGAGATCAAGGAGGATCTCTCTGTTGTCTTGAACCGAAATTCTCACTTGCTATTAATAAAATATAATCTTATTATTTTTCATAGGTTTACACATTACACAGGGCGGTATTAAGGAGAAATGAAAATGATAAAGAAAATAGTCATTGTGTTATTACTCATAGCCTCTCTAAATGCACAGACTGCGATCCCGCCTTCAGCCGGAGACGGGACAGAATCAAATCCTTATCAGATAACTACACTAGAGAATTTATACTGGATCACCGCCGATCCCATCAATCGGGATGACCATTATATTCAAATTGCAGATATCAATGCAGCCGAAACGGCCGCATGGTTTCCCACTGATACCGGAGGATTTTACGGTTGGGAACCTATTTTGCATTTTGCAGGTTCCTATGACGGGCAAGGATATATTATTGACAGTTTATACATCTTTCGTGACACGACCTTTGTTGGATTTTTTAAAGATGTATACGGTGATGAGTCAATTATCAGCAACCTGGGATTGACGAATGTGCGAATTACCGGTGGTGACTATGTTGGAGGTCTTACAGGAGTTGCTTTAACCCAAACTGTTGTTAATTATTGCTACTGTACCGGTTCAATAACAGGAAATAACTATGTCGGAGGTCTTACGGGTAATAATGTCCTTTCTGAAATCAACTATTGCTACACTGATGTTACTATAAAAGCAAATGGAAGAGCTGGCGGTTTGTCAGGATGGAATTCGCTTAGTTCCTCAATTTCCAATTGTTACAGCAGCGGCTCCGTGTCTTCTGAAGGCGGACGCTGTGGCGGCTTAGTGGGATGGGCTTCTGATTCCACAGTAAGCTTTTGCTACAGTACCTGCTCGGTAAACGGCGCTGAAGACATTGGCGGACTTATCGGATATAAGTCTTATCTCGCGACCACGAGAAACAGTTTCTGGGACATGGAAACATCCGGACTGGACAGTTCGGCCGGAGGCACAGGCAGGACGACGGCAGAGATGAAAACACAGTCCACTTACACCGATTCCGGCTGGAATTTTATCGATACTTGGGTGATCAGCCCGGGCTATAATAGTGGCTACCCCATTCTCAGATGGCAGGTTCCGGGGGTTGGATTAGAGGAACAGAACCTGATCCCCCATGAAGTTTCTTTAAGCCAAAACTACCCCAACCCCTTCAACCCAACAACAATCATCAGCTATGCAATACCGGAAGATTCTAATGTAAAACTGAGCATCTATGATATTTCAGGTCACCTAGTAGAAGCTCTAGTTGATAAGTATCATCAAGCCGGACAGTACAATGTAAAATGGAATGCCTCAAAGTATAGTTCTGGGATCTATATAAGTCGACTTGAGAGTAGCTACGGGACACATTCAAGGAAGATGGTGCTAATCAAGTAGAAACTAGTAACTTGTAAATATTAATACTGCCCTTTTTCCAACTTAATCCTAAACGTAAAAAGAGTTCGTTCCGACCGCCGTTGTCCCCGGACCCCGAACCTCAAAACTTCCCTCAGATTCTTTGCATTAAATCATTAAAAACCTTATAATTAATAGATGAAAACTTCAAAACACAAATTAACTATTATCATTCCTGCAGCCGGTGCGGGTAAGCGCATGAAGCATGAGATTCCCAAGATACTGATCCCACTTAAGGGAATGACTATTCTAGAACATACTATTTGTGGTTTTTTTAGTGTGAATATTCATGAAATGATTATTCCCGTTTCTATGGCGATTCGTAGCGAAGTTGAAGCTTTATGCAAAAAATTGAATGCTCCTTTTCCTATACGTTTTGTAAATGGGGGAGAACAGCGACAGGATTCCATTTGGAATGCTTTGAAGATTTTGGATAAAGAGACAACCGTTGTTGCTGTTCATGATGCTGCTCGTCCCTTTTTTGATCCCGAATTAATCGATAAAGCAATTCCTTTATTGGATAAATATGATGGAGCGATTGCAGCTGTTCCTGCCACTTATACCATGAAACAGATTAAGAATGAACTTGTTGAACAGACACTTCCCCGTGATACCCTGTGGCAGATCAATACGCCACAAGTTTTTATTAAAGATGTGCTTATTGCCGCTTATGAAAAAGCTTATGCTGATAAATTCTATGGGACAGATGATGCTATGCTTCTTGAACGAATGGGAAAGAAAATAACCGTAATACCTGATGTTTCACATAATATTAAGATTACGACTCCATCAGATCTGTACTCAGCTGAGCGGATCATGTCTAAGGATAAAGGAGTTTCCATGCAACGAATTGGACAAGGATATGATGTCCATCGATTGGTCGAAGGAAGAAAACTGATCTTGGGTGGAGTTGATATTCCTCACGAAAAGGGACTTGACGGTCACAGTGACGCCGATGTGCTTGTCCATGCTATTATGGACGCTATTTTGGGAGCCGCAGCCTTGGGTGATATCGGAAAGCATTTTCCCGATACCGATGCCCAATATAAAAATATTGATTCAATGTTTCTTCTCTATGGTATGAGAAAATTGATGGAAGTCAATAGTTTTACAATACAGAACATTGATGCAACCCTTATTCTTCAAGTGCCAAAAGTCGCTCCTTATATAAATGATATGCGCAAGAATATTGCTGATAAACTAGGCCTGAAACTGACACAAGTTTCGGTAAAAGCCACCACTGAAGAAGGACTTGGATTCACCGGAAGGGAAGAGGGCATTGCTGCCTTGGCAATTGTCATGCTTAACGAAATTTAATATGGAATTATTCCACTCTATTTTAGAGTTTTTTTCCCAACTTCAACCCATTCATTATATGTTGCTGGTTCTGTTAGCATATTTTATTGAGAATGTTTTTCCACCTTTGCCGGGTGATACGATGTTGGTATTTACCGCTTATGTATTTGGCTTGTATTTTAGCCAAAGTGATTTTATCTGGTTATATGGCTTCAGTGTATTTGGAGCCGTTTCGGGA
>CAYTLV010000120.1:0-5935 GCA_964438445.1 uncultured bacterium
TGGAACTTGGCATTGACATTGGATTAGTAGATAAGATTATTCAGATAGACTCAACACATTCAGTTTCGTCCCTTGTTCAAAGAATCGGGCGAAGCGGAAGAAAAGATGGTAATAAATCCTGTGTTGTTATGTATGCAACAAATAATTGGAGCTTACTACAGGCACTTTCAATCTGGTTGTTGTATAAAGAAGATTTTTTAGAATCATTAGAAATAGCAAAATATCCCTATGATATCTTATTTCATCAAATCCTGTCAATTCTAAAAGCATCTTCAGGGTGCAGTAAAAGGCAATTAGTTCAAAAGATTCAAATCAATAGTGCTTTCAGGGAAATATCTATTGATGATGTCAATCAGATTATCGATGATGCAATAAGTAAAGACTATATTGAGGTATTACGACATGAACTATTATTGGGTATTGAGGGAGAAAGAATTGCGAATAATAGAGATTTTTATAGTGTTTTTAAATCTAAAGAAAACATGAAAATATATCATTTTGGGAGAAAAATCGGGGATATCCCCTTTTCACCTCAAATACAAGTAAATGAAAATATATTTATGGCGGCGAAAATTTGGAAAATAAAGGCTGTTGATATTGAGAATAATAAAATTGATGTGGTTCAAGCAAATGATGGGAAGAACCCAATCTTTTTTGGTAGAGGAGGAGATGTAGATTCAAAAATCAGAGAAAAGATGCTAATGATAATAAAATCTGATAAAATATATCAAGAACTTAGTTGTGAAGCTATTGAAGCCTTGAACGAGCTAAGATTTTTATTTAAAAACTTCGAAATAAATAACTTTACATTGGAACGCCCAGTAATAATTCATCCCAATAAATTTAAACTATACACCTTTACAGGCACAAAAATTAATAGAAGTTTGTTGTTTTTGATTAAAGCTACGGGGATAAATGTAATTATGAATGATAGAGAAAGTGTATTAGAAATTGGTGTAAATTATATCAGATTTGATGATTTGAAATCCAAAATAATGAACATTTATAACAGTGTGGATAGTTACTTAAAAGAAAAACTCGAAGAAAATGATAAATATCTGTTTTTCTCGAAATGGGGAGAATATTTATCAGATGAATATAAAATTAGAATTCTAAAAGATAGATACTTTGATTTTGATAGGGCTATTGATTTTATTAATAGAATCAATTTTATAACTAACGCGTGACCTTTCCCCTAAAATCGGACAGTTTTGTATGTTAGTATAATTTATTGGTAATATAACACACATTTTATTGCGAGTTTTCACAAAATCACATAACTAATCTTGTCGATAGGTGAGAAAATACTGCCACTTTGGGTGGGATAGGGATTGTTCAATTGCGATCAATTCAATAATTTTGGTTCATTTGACTCTCAGAGATCTCTCCCAGCCTACGTCATGACTACGGCCGGCACGGCCTACGGGATCCCGCCAGCTGACGCACTAAATAAATTTCTTTCCCCCGATTATTCGGGGTTTCAGGATGACGCGTGAGTCTCCCTTTCGCATTTTCCCCTCCTTCCCCCCTCTCCTCTTCGCCATTTCACCCCTTCACCTTTTCGCCTTTTCGCCATTTCACCCCTTCACCTCTTCGCCTTCTTTTCCGACCAGCCAGCACCCATCTCGCCTACCGTGTTTTAAAAATTAGATCCTCTTTGACGGTCATCATCGCGACATATCAACAATTCGTGTAGTTTGAGATCTCTCCACTGCATCCCGACCCCGAAACTTCGGTGTGGGAT
The DNA here is from genome assembly GCA_964438445.1 of uncultured bacterium. Taxonomy (GTDB): domain Bacteria; phylum Fidelibacterota; class Fidelibacteria; order Fidelibacterales; family Fidelibacteraceae; genus M50B103. The sequence goes on from CAYTLV010000120.1 coordinate 1,745, forward strand.
TTCGGTCGAGATGACATACAAATTCACCTCTTCGCCTCTTCCCCTCCACAAAATTTGATACATATAAGTACGGGAGGCTCTAGAGCCTCCCTTTTCATTTCCGGGCGACTCCAGCATGCCATCCATAGCTTCAGCGAAGGATGGAGTCGCCCCTACTTTAATCTTTATACTTTATTCTTTTATCTTCTCTTTAGAGATCTCCTCCGAGCGACCACAGCCATCTCGGACTGGAAAATCCATCGCCGTTATATTCCCAGGCACAATCAATGCGCAGGAGGGCAAAACCGAGATAGACGCGTATACCCACTCCGACAGATCCGATCATATCTTCCCAGGTATTGCCGATCATCCAGGCACCATTTTCCACTAATTGCAAACTATCGGACCATGCGGCTCCTACATCGGCAAACAAAACGCCGCGCACTTGAAAGAATTGTATCGGGGGTAAACCTAATTTTGCATATTCGATAAAAGGAAAACGAAACTCGGCATTAAAGAGCATGAATTTATCGCCCCAGGTCTGGAACAAGGTCGCTCCACGCACCGGCATAATATATTCGCTTAAATAATACATGCTCAGTTGTTCTGAAAAGTTGTCACCATCAGTGCCAAAGATAGGTGCATTGGGATTATAGACGTAGTTGATCCAGTTGTCGATACCACCCAATAAGAAGGTCTGCGGATTGGGTCCAAAAGAGGCTCCACCGTTAAAGCGGAAGGCAAGATGATAATTGTTTGTGATTTTGAAATATTTGCGATAATCAATTTTTGCCGTGTAAAATACCGGCGTTTCGGGAGTTATTTTGGGTGACATATCTAAACTGAGTCGATAACGGCTTCCGTCCATCGGCCCGGTATAAGAGTAGATGGTATTGTCTTTGACCAGAGCAATTTCAGTTCTGTATTCATGGATATCCTCATCGTACTGATCTATAATAACCCTGTTTGTATCTAAAAGCTCTCTTTTGATATAATAGTACGAATTATTAAACTCGATACGATGATATTTACTGATAGGATAATCGACCATAATATTGACACTTCGATTTGTATAACGGGTCACAAAATATCCAAAGGGATTGGTTGTGGAAACTTCTCCCGGAATATAAGTGGCATAATTATCAGATTGATTTTGAATAACAAGACCGAAATTTGTGCGATAGCGACGGTAATAATAAGCTAAGGCATAATCGGAATTCTGCAGGTCAATGTAAAGATCTGTCCCAACATATACCTGATGATCACCCATCACATCCGAGAACATGAACGTTGCCTGACCCTGAACACCATAGAAAGTTGAAAAACCGAATTGACTGTCCACAAGATCGAGTGAAAATTTGGTTTTATAGGGTTTATCGATATAAGAACCTGCATCATCAATGATCTTCGTACTATCCAAGGCTACGATCTGCGAATCGGGTGATTCCATGCCATAAGCGTACTGAGGGACAAAAACGTAATCTGTATAATCCGATAGACGCTGGACCTCATCGTCACCCTTAACGATCCGAACTTTTTCATCTTCCGGTTGAACGTCCTCTGCCAATCTGCGAATTCGTTCTTTTTTCATGACCACTTCAGTGATATCAAAGGGCATATCGCTTGATTCAATTTTATAACGGGTATCATGAAGTTCTTTCTTGTCCATTTTAAAAGGATCGTTCATGCGGAATATATCCCACCCATAATCTTTAAAAGCGCAAAAGATCAAATTCTTGCCGGTAAGATCAAGATTCAAATGAAATATACCGCCCACTACATTGGATATGGGGTAAGCCTCGCCTTCATTTGGCTGTATGTAGATATTATTGATTCCGTTTGCATCCGAGGTATACACAAATCCTCGTCCCTGAGGATCCATGTAAGGATAATTCTCATCGTGATCAGTATTTGTTTTAGCTGTCTTTACTTTTGATTCGACATTTACCATGTAAATATCACGCTGATACGGATGACGTCCATCGCGAACGTCTTTTGCTTTTAAACGTTCACTGACATAAACAATATTTTTTCCATCAGGAGACCATTGAGGATTCTCATCCCCTAGAGTATCTTGTGTTAGATTAATAAGTATCCCCGTTTGGAGATCATACACGAAAATATCACTTTGTGCTCCATTATGACCCGAGAATGCAATAATATTATTATCATTGGGGTGATAAGCAGCAGAAAACACGCCTTGTAGTTTCGGCATGGGATAAAATTTCTGTTTCCCACTTCCCACATCCACAACCACCAAGGCATCATGCTGACCGCTCTTGGCAGCAAAAACAATATGCTTTGAGTCAGCTGACCAAGAAATACCCGGGGACATCCATTTTAATTCTTCGAGATTGGCTTTCCGTTGGCCCTTGACAAGCCGTTTCATGCGTTTCCCATCCTGAACATCCATTAAGTAAATATCTGCATAGCCTTTTCGATCGCTCAGAAAAGCAATACGACTTCCCGAAGGTGAAATGGCGGGCGCAATATTCTGAATATTTCTCATTTTTTTATGATCGGTCAGGCGGACCGATATTTCTTGTATGTCTTCACTTACACTGATATCGGGCCAGTACATCTTTTTAAGGTAATGATGCCATTCTTCCGTAAATTCGTCTTTGGACATGTTAAAGGTATATTGTATTCCTTTTTCGACATTAAGGTAAATTTTTAGTTTGGTATAAAATTCGGTCAATTTTTGATAGCCGTAGGTCTCACGGATAAATTTGAAAATACTTTGTCCGCCTTTGTAGGCATAATAACCTGTCAAAGCCTCAAAAGGATAAGCTTCGAATTGACTGTTATAGGTAAAATCGCGCATGAACATATCGGCTTCCGTATCCCAGCGAGAAGATTCATATTCGGCACTTCCTTCAGCCAGCCAAAGCGGAATATTCAGTCTTACAGCCCCGGAAATGACCGATTGGATACTGCCACTGTAATAAAGGTCATTCATAAAAGCATGTAAAAGCTCGTGGTGGATCACATGACGAAAATCGCTATAAGATCCCTCAAAAGGAACGACTACACGATTCTTGAACAACTCGGTAAAACCACCGACTCCTTCGGGCATATAAGAATTAGTCGTATTGGTTTGTTGAAAATCATTATGACTATCATAAACAATAATGGCATAGCGTTTCTTCAGATCCCAGTCAAGAAGGGTGGAAAGGGATTCATAGGAAGATTCTGCCGTTTGCGCGCAAAAATCTGAGATCGTCGTATTTTCCCCATTAAAGTAGATATTAAAATGTTTGCTTTGAATAAAATTCCAGTCAAATACATCATATTGCACTTTATTTTGCCCAAATTGCGCAAAAGAGAGGTTAAAAACCAAAAGTATCAAGATCAATATGTGTCGTAATAATTTCATGCACTTCACTTTGTTATGCTTCCTAACTACAGGAGTGATAAATTGTTTCTTGCTTTTTACTTTGCGAGTTCTTTTTCAAGAATAGAAATAATATCTGAATGGATCTCAATAATACTGCGATTACCATCAATAAGTTTGCAACGATCGGGTTCCTGTTCAGCAAGAATAAGATAACCCCGACGGACTCGTCCTCTAAATTCCCGACTTTCACATTCAAGTCTATCGGCTATCCCGATCCGTTGATCAGAGACATCAAGATTGGTATCAATAATAAAGGTTAAGTCAGGAATAAGTTCATGTGCGCCGATCATATTTAATTTATTGATCAGATCAAGCGGTAATTCTCGTCCATAGCCCTGATAGGCTGTAGTAGAGTCATAAAAACGATCGGATACAACAACGCCGCCTTTTTCAAGGTGAGGTTTTATCACTTCAGAAACAAGTTGTGAACGGGCAGATGCATAAAGCAATAATTCCGTTCGGGAATCCATTTCCATATGTTCTTTATTTAAAAGGATCGAACGGACGGCATTCCCAATGGGCGTATGTCCGGGATCAAAACAATGCAGTACGTCATGATCTTTAGAGAGAAATTCCACGCAACGTTTTGCTTGCTCGCTTTTTCCTGATCCGTCAATACCTTCAAAAGTAATAAACATTGATATCCCGTTTTTAATATTTGCTTAATTTATGGAATTTGTGTTTGAAAAGAAAGACGATAATCACGTAAAATATGAGAAGTGAGAGGTAAGGAGTAAGGAAGTAAGAGGTAAGACGTAAAACGTAAAGACCTTCCGGCTGGCGTCCGAACGTAGAGAGGATCTGCCGGATGGTCG
>CAYTLV010000121.1:0-5902 GCA_964438445.1 uncultured bacterium
GATAAATGAATAGAAACACCAGCAGGTAACAATGTATAAAAATAATAGCCGAAATAGTTGTAAATTCAAGGGTTGTAGCCCGCTTCAACTTTATTGTAATTTGATAGAGAAGTGCCACGTAATCGGCTACTATTCTTATACTAAACGTTATCGGAATTCGTATGTATAAAGAGATGAAATTATGAACGAGATAAAGTACAAGCCCATCGGAGTCGTCCATTCTCCATTTAAAGAACCTAAAGGAACACCTATACAACCTGCAGGTGCTAAAAATATTGATGGAACAGTTGAGCTATTTCCAGAATATGCCGAGGGCTTAAAAGATTTGGAGGGATTTTCTCACATTATTTTGATATATCACTTTCATTTATCCAAAAGAGCGTCCTTAAAAGTGAAACCATATATGGATAGCGAAGTGCACGGAGTCTTTGCAATGCGAGGTCCAAGTAGACCAAATCCGGTCGGTATCTCAGTAGTGGGTCTTGTAAGAATTGAAAATAATATACTACATATTCATGATGTAGATATTGTAGATGGAACTCCTCTTTTGGATATAAAACCTTATGTGCCGGAATTCGACATAAGAAAAGTAGAGAAGATAGGATGGCTCGAGAAAAATGTACATAAACTTTCAAAAACAAAAGATGATGAGAGATTCATAAAATGATTTGTGCGACTTCTGATAACACACAATATAAAAAATTGGGCGAAAAGAATTAAATATCAGCGAATTAACATTAAACAAACAGTGTGGTAAATTGAAAGATTGGTGTTCCAAAATGCCCAACTTTTCATATTGCCATGATGAACAAGATTATCATACCTCAACCTAAGTAAATGGTAAAACACATGATAATAAAATAATCTTGACCCTCTCTCCATAAACCATACAGTTAGATTTGATAGTTAATATTACCTAAATAAGTAATATATCCACTTCCAAACCCCTGTATTTTAAAGTACTTACACACCCTAAATAACAAAATCAATTTTACTAGTCACATATTGGTACACATGCCCCGTAAAACCCGCATGCATAAAGGGCGAACACTGTACTTTTAATCCGTTGGTTCTAGGTTCCCCCGATCGTTCGGGGCTAGATGGCATACGACGACTCCCCTTTTTTGGGGAGTTTTGTTTTATAGATACTTTTTTGAGAGAAAGGTTTTGGGGCATTTTAAATGTCAGTTATAAGTAATGAGATATGAGTGATACTTGCATAGAATATAAAGGTCAAAGAAATCAATTGCTATTATTTTACATACAAACTAAGGCATAATTTATTGTGGTTTTATACAAATCGTTGGTATTGTAAAAAAGAAACAATTAACTTAAACGGATATTAAAACAAAGAATGTGAACAACTGCTTTCCATGAAAAAGATCAATGTAATCATACATGTTAACGGTAAGACCAGATCATTGATATCAGATCACGGTTTGTATATTTCTGAAATTCTTCAAAAGAACAATATTCCTTTATCTACTCCTTGCGGTGGCTACGGTACCTGTGGAAAATGTAAAATAAAGTTCAACAGTTCATCACCGGTCCCATCACCGGCAGATATAAAGCAATTTTCAGAAAAAGAACTAAAAAACGGTCTCCGCCTTGCCTGTCAGCATATTCTTCACACCGATGCAGAGCTCTCTTTGGATAATACGTTATTACAGGGGCGCTTGCATATACTTACCGATGGGGTGAAAATAAACGTTACTATCGATCCTGAGGTTATAACGGAAGAAACATCGGAACCGATATATGGCGCAGCTATTGATCTAGGTACGAGTACATTGGTGGTTTCGCTTATTGATTTAAAGAGTGGAGAGCGTCTCGGAAAAGAAGCGGCACCCAATCCGCAATCAATATACGGAGCGGATATTATCACTCGTGCCACTGCTGCGGTGGGTTCTAACAATGTTATGCAGGATCTTCAGCATCTGATCATAAAGAAGATCAATGAGTTGCTGAAAAAATTAACGGATAATACAGGACATATTCAACATATCGTTTTGGCAGGAAATACAGTCATGGGTCATCTTTTCATGGGTGAGCCATTGAACGAACTGATCATGGCACCATTTGAGGCATCTATTACTGATATGCAAATTCTGGAAGCGAAAGCATTAGGAGTTGATATTCATCCGGAGGGTAAGATCACAATCCTACCGGTCATAGGTAGTTTTATTGGCGGAGACATTGTTTCGGACTTATTGGTGAGTGAAGAATTGTTTTCAGATGATAAAAATATATTACTGATGGATCTTGGAACAAATTGTGAATTGGTCTTAAAAACCCCGAAAGGTATGGTTGCTGCATCCGCGCCGGCTGGTCCGGTAATGGAAGGTGCGGGTATTAAACATGGTATGCTCGCGGAACCCGGCGCCATTACTGATCTTATTTTTGACAAACAAAAACATTTTCAACCTGTCACAGTCCAAAACGAAGCAACAAAAGGGATTTGTGGAAGCGGGCTTATTCACAGTATTCATCTTCTATGGTCCAAGGGTATTCTACTTCCGGATGGTCGGTTCTCGTCTCAGTCTTCATTTGCTGATCCAAAAAATGGATTTGCGTTCAATGAAAAAATTAAATTGTTTCCCGAAGATATCCGGGCTTTCCAGATGGCAAAATCAGCCATCACTTCATCATGGAAATACTTATTCTCGATTTTGGAGATTCAGGCAAAAGACTTGGATTATGTGATCTTAGCGGGAGCTTTTGGCCATTACATACGCCCGGAAGCCGGAATAGATCTGGAGATATTCCCTTCTCTGGATAAAGAAAAGTTCATCTATCTCGGGAACAGCAGCTTAACTGGTTGTGAAATGGTGTTAAAAAACAAGAAATTTAAAGACCGCGTACAAAAGATCGCAGCGAAAACCGAGCACAAAGAAATAGCTACCCGGGAAGATTTTCAGGAAATTTACGCTCTTAATATGGGACTTGGCAAGGACGTTTATTCCTAGCGGTTTTCATGAAAGCGCTAACATTTTCTTCAGGAACTTCCAGAGGAAGATCACATCCCGTACTTAAAATAAAGTTCGGTACATCATGCATAGAATCTAAAAGCTTCTCGACATCCTGCTGAACATCATTTGATGAACCTGACATGATCTTACCTGTGGGGCATAAATTACCGATCAATGCAATTTTTTCATCAATGACCTTTGCGGCATTGGCGAAATCAACATCCGAATCTAAGCTAAGAGCATCCACACCTGAAACATTCATTTCCCCGAGAAGATGTTCGGTATTGCCGCAGACATGCAGAATCACGGCGACATCATGTTCATGACAAAATGCTGTGATCGGATTTACATATTCAAGAGCAAATTTTCTGAACGAATCCGGGCCTAACATCATAGCACTGGGATCAAGGACTGCGATCATTTGTGCTCCCGATTCAATGAGAAGACGTGTGTAGTCTAAAACTTTTTCACTGCACATCTGACAGAGTTTATGAAAATCTTCCGGATCCGCGATGGTCTGTATCGCAGCATTTTCCGCACCCATGATCAGGCCGGCCAGTGTATAAGGCCCGGTCACGTAAGTACCGCGCAGGGTGTTTTCGGGTAATTCTTTTTTCATGCGCCGCAGTGTTTCAGCATATGATTGGAGACGCCCATCGTCAAGAATATTGATGTTTTCAAGCACGGAGAGATCCCGTTCCGTCTCATAATCCATTCCTACAACCGTTGCGGCTTCAAAAGGTGGAAAATGTGTTTCTCTTCCCAAAGCACTTGCTTCTACTGAGAGATCCATCAGGGTAAAGATCACATCCGGAGACCAAATATTCTGTATCCGGCGTATGACTTTCATATGTTCTTCGGCATTTTGCTGCGCAAGCTTGATCGTGGTCCCCGCAGCTTTTACTGCCGGAAAACCAAGTAAGGGAGCTATAATACGTTCACCCTTATTAAATTTTTCTTTCGCTATTATTGATAAGTTCATTATGCCTTATTTCTTTGATTAATAATTTTCTAGATTCAAGTAGTAAATGCAATTTTATAGCTTTCAAAAAATACTTCATTCGTCAATCCGCGCCCATAGCATGTATCGGAAACCAGAAAATTAATATCGTAATTTTAATACTATTTTTGTCTTAAATCAAAATACTTTTTATTAATGTTATCTTGCCATTCTTTATGAAATTCCAATAAATGTTTACTTAGAAATACAAGACTTTCGTCTATGGCGGCGTTATTCATTAATATGCACACAAATTTATTTTTTATTCTTTCAATATTCGGGCCAAAAACCTTTGAAACCACCGCACTTACACCGTAGTTGGAAAGTAAACCAACGATCCCTTTTGCTTTATTTGGATCCGCGTGTGTTTGTTCTTCATCAATGGTATTGGGAATTCGTTCTAAAAAAACCGCTTCTTGGGAATCCACATCATAAAGATCATAGTAATCCGCATCACCAAAGTGTGAATTGTTGTAGGTTTTCCCGTCATTTGTTGCAAAAGCTGTTTTAATTTTATTTCTCACACTTAATCCCTGTTCTTACTGAGATCTATTCAAAATTATTTAGCTGATTGCTTTTATAAGCCTCATAGGTCTCACGAACGGTCATATTCCTTGCGCCATGTGCTTCCTGATTGACCTCTGAATTATCAATAATTTTTACTTTATTATTATTTTCATTTAAAATAAAGAAGTATTCGGTTCGTCCAAAACGTGGATCCATAACTGAATCCCATGTTTTTCCTTTTCCATTTGCAATAGCAATTTTCATAAGTTTTCTTGTGTAAATAAATTTACTGTTTTCATGATATCAGTTAAGCCCTTATCATAACAGCGTTACATTTGGGACATGTATTTTTATAACATGGTATACCCGCCTGATGGGGTTCATGATAGCCACAAGAGGGACAAATGCAAACTCCACCGGGACCGTTACCACTACCCGAATTTTTCCCTTTACCACCCTGGCCCATGCCGCGACCCGAATTATAGTTGTTTGCATTTTTTTTACTTGGCGTTGCTATTTCGGCTTGTTCATGTTTGTTAGCATTGCTATCCATACTGATGGCATCTACAGGACATACCTCTATTGCCTTTTCAATACAATCGGCATTAGCATTTTTTACTATAGCTATCTTGCCTTTCATTTCAAATCCATCGGGACATACTTTTGCACATATACCGCAACCCATGCACGTTTCTTTATTCACTTTTATCATTTACTTCTTTTCCAATTCGTGTATTCTTTCATTCACTGCATCCAGGTTTTCTTTCATTTGCTTTGCTTCATTTGTTAGTGACTGCAATTCATCCTGCGGCTCATATGCAACTGGGAGAACGCAGAAATTATTTGCCCTCCAGCTAAATCCCCTGCCGTAACCGGCACCCTGGCCGAAACCTCTGCCGAAACCCATTCCCCGGCGTGGGACTTGTTTTGTGTACCCGGGATCGTTATATCTGTTGCAATATCCCAATCCTCTTCCTGTCATTGGTCCCATTCCATCAGGACCTCTTCTGTCTCCTCTAGGCATTGTTATACTCCTTTTTTATATATTTCTTCGTTTCCCCCCATCCATGGCCGGAAAGAGGCATTGTTTTGGTCTCAACCGCTGTGCTTTCACACACCGGGCAATTCTCTTTTTGAGAGACGTATGCAGTCTCAGCCCATTAGCGCGGCTTATAATAATCTGCCGTGTACTCACCGTAGATCCGTCGTGTTTTGAATGGCCGTGACATAATGTCTTTTTTATTGGCATATGCTAATAATAACTTATAGAATTAAACCTGACTGGGCAACAAATATTTTGATTAGTGATAAAATATTATTTTGAAATATCGTTTAATGGTTTAGAAGTTTAGGGGTTTAAGGACTCAAGGGTTTTGAATGCGTAGTTAGTACGAAAGTCTAATAGTGTGTAACGGGGGTGCGCCCT
>CAYTLV010000122.1:0-5858 GCA_964438445.1 uncultured bacterium
ACCCTTGGTATTCATGAAATAATCTTTGTAGTACGTTTTCTTTAGAAAATCTCTAACAAGAGTTTTGTGAAATTCTTCGGATTCTGCCTCATTGATGTCTTCGATACATTCCAGCAGATTTTTCTTAAAGTCCTCAATCGCATCGCGATGGGGCTTGACCTTGCGAAAGGCCGGCTTGAGGGATTTGCGGGGAGTAATCATACTTTTCCTCTTTTAGCTTATTATATCTGAGAGGTCTTTATTATAAAATTCCATTTTGAACCATATTTTTAACACAGGGTCCAGAAAATCATATTTTTTTGTTTCAATAGGGTAAATGATATCGTTTTTTTCTAAGCTTTGTCTGTTTCGGATAATATTTATGGGTGTGCCGATATCATATTTTTGCATAACGTGTTTACTTGTTAGCTGTTCTTCTCCATCATAGATTGCCTTTAATAGATTGATCTGTTTGGCGGGGAGACTTTCAATTTCTTTTTGATATAAGGGCATGTTCGTCTCAATTAATTCCATTAAAGCACCACTCATTTCAAGGATAGTGGTCTTATTTTCCGTTAATCGCCAAGTATAGGCCGAAAACTGTTGTACATACCAAGAATGGTTTTCCACCAAAGTTGGTATAAGCTTTGCGAGCTTTTGTGGAATAGTCTTGCCGCTACTCTTAAAGTTCTTGATGATGAATTTAGACCAATCGTCTTTTGGTATTTTATTAAGAAACATGATGTCGCCGAAACGATAAAAAGGTTTTGATGATTTTTTAAATAATTCTTCCATCATGTGGCGTTTGCTTCCGTAAAGACAGTAGGATACATTTTTATGCCGCTGCCAAGAAGCGCGCATGGCTTTTTCCAGCTCTTCTTCATGTTCGTAGTTTGCAATGTTCTGAAACTCATCAAGACATATAACCAGTCGAATGTTTTTCTTTTTTGCAATTTTTTCAGGAAGATCCAAAATCTCGTTTTTATGTTTTTTTACTTCATTCCAATCAAAACCGATGCTGAAATCAGTATTAGGGTCTACCCCTAGGGTCATTTTGGGAGATATTTGTTTAAAAAACGTTTTTACTGTGCTTATTCGATCTTCTAACTTTGATGAAGTAGCTTTAATAACTTCGCGTGCAAATATTTCCAGAAAATCTTGTTCGCTTGAGACGGTGAATAGATCAAGGAAAACAGCCTTTACATTCTTGTCTTTTTTGATAATATCTTGTACTACTTTTTCTACCAAAGAGGACTTTCCCCATCTACGGGGCGATATGATCGTAGTATGAATACCCGACATAAGGTTGTGAGTTAGTTTTTTACATTCGTCTATTCTTCCTGTAAACGCTTTTCCGCTGACAGTAGAACCATATTTAAAAGGTGAAACGCTTAACATACTTATCTCCCAATTATACCATGTGGTATAATATAGTATGGTATAATACAAAGTGGTATAAAAATATTCGTTTCAAGGTAAAAGTTATTTAGAGGTATAAAGACTTAAAAGGTGTTATGTGCTTTCAAACTAACGAGTATTTTACTTCACTAAATACTCCTTTCTCATAACCGCATCCGTTTTCACGAGGGTACGAGAGTAAGAAAGTACGAATGTACGATCACCTTATCTTTCAACATCCCATGACAATACCCTTCTCATAAGGGATAGCTCATTCCTGTGATTCGTTAAGTTCGCTTACTATAAAATATTTATGTGTTAAAAGTATAAAAATGTGACGGGGATCACAAGGGATAAAACGTAAGACGTAAAACGTGATAGGGTAAAAGAGGTGATAGGGTAAGAGGTGATAGGGTAAGAGGTGATAGGGTAAGAGGTGATAAGGTAAGAGGTTAGGGCATAAGGTGTAAGGTATGCCGATGTCATGCCGGATATATTTATGGATACGATATGGGGCAAGATAAAAGATTAAAGTAAAAAGATTAAAGTGGGGAGATGTGATACGATATGATACGATAATGTACGATGCTGATACGATATAAGAAAAGTAAAAAGGCAAAAGCATGCTCTTCGAAGCTCGCAGAGCGCAGAAGAGGCAAAAGGCAAAAATAAGTAAGAATTAAGAAGTGGCGAACCCAGGTGTCCGCAGAAGCCGGAAGCAAGAAGACGGAAGAACTTGTTCGACCCCGCTGGGGTTGTGGTTTTTATAGGGAATGGGATTATATTATTGTTCGACCCCTATAGGGTCTATATGTTTCGTTCATCGTTCACTTCGATTGCTCGAATGTTCCATATTCATGATTCTCACGATATCCAAATCATGTCCATCCAAACAACCTGCCATTCGTCGTCGCGTTTTTCAAGTAAGGCTGCCATACCGCAACCGGCAAGGGGCGCGGACATTGAGCTGTATTCCACGACCGCCAGAAGGCCGTCATTGCTGATCCCCGGCCGTGTAAAGCTGGTGAATCCGGAATAGGGTTCTGATTCCAACGCATCCTTCAGCATCACGTAATCCGGCAGTTTGTCCATGTTCAGGGCATAGCGGATCCGGTTTGCATCATTGTAATTATCAAGCAAAGAATCGGAGCCGATACTGTTTTGTTCAAATAAGATATGCAGTGAAGAACAATTAGTCGATGTAGTGGTTAGATCATAAACATCAATGGTTCCCAAAGGATGTTCGCGCTGCATGATGCTGTCAAGTACCGCCCAAATGACCGCATGCTCTTCATTGCTCAGTTCGGGCGGCCCTTCCGGTTTAACGATACATGAAATCAGCACCAGACCGGTTATAACCACAAGGATTATTGAACGTTTCACTGTTATTGTACCAATCATACGGGATACTTCGTTCATGTGATTCGTTAAGTTCGCTTACTATAAAATATTTATGTGTTAAAAGTATAAAAATGTGACGGGGATCACAAGAAATAAGATTAAAGATCAAAGTATAAAGATTAAAGTGGGAAGATGTAAGAAGTAGGGTGTAGGGTATAAGGAAGGTGTAAAGGTATAAGGGGTGATCAATAGTTTGTGTTTTATGCTTTTAATATATCCATCAGTTTGTGGTTTATATACAGATTTTCTCTTCCGATTTTTAAGGATTTTAATAAGCCGATGCTTTCTAGTTCTTGAAGATAGCGGGAGGCTGCTTTTCGCTCTACTCCGAGGTGGTCTACGACGAATTCGATCTTGCAATAGGGTTGTTCAAAAAGAAGTTCGATCAATTCTTTTCTATAGATCTTGGATGCTTCGTTTTGAGCTTTATTAATACTTTCCTCAAGTAATATTCGAATCAGTTCAATTCTTTCAGTCGTTTTTTTTGCTGTCATTTCAACAGTTTTCAGTAGGAAGAGGACAAATCCTTCCCAATCTTGACTTTTATTGATATTATTCAGCGTTCGATAGTAATCGGGTTTATATTCAATGATATACGAACTTAAGTATAAAATAGGCACATCCATCAGTTGATTCAGGATAAGATATAAAAGATTCAAGATGCGGCCCGTCCGACCATTACCGTCATAAAAAGGATGAATGCTCTCAAATTGAGCATGTAAAACAGCCATGTTGATTAGGGGGGACAGATCTTCATCGTTCATGTTGAAGTGCTGAATAAAATTATCAAGCAGGTCAAGAATTTCATCTTTCGATTGTGGGGGTGTATAAACCGTTTCTCCGGTTCTCTCGTTTTTTAATGCTGTTCCCGGAAATGCACGAATACCGGCTCTGTTCGCCTCTAGTTCCTGCTGGATCTTAATAATATCATTTACCCGAAGATACCCCTGCTTTTTGATCATATCATAGCCAAGAAAAAGCGCTTTTCTGTAATTTACGACTTCCTTTGCCTGGGGCGATATATTGGGACTCTTTATGCTTAAAGCTTTATACAATTCATCTTGAGTCGTGATAATATTTTCAATTTCAGAACTGTCTTTTGCTTCCCGTAAAACGACAGCATTTATTAGCATGCTCTGATTGGGAATTGTTTTGGCAATCCCCTTGAGCTCTGCAAGTGCTGCTGCTGCTTTGCTTTCTTGCTTTAATATCTTGATCGTTTCGAGCTTTTCCCGTTTTGGCGGGAGTTTCTCAAGAAAAAAATGTGGTGCTTGATGTCGCATATTGTATTAACCTGTACCAATAATATAATAAATGGTACACATAAACAAGTATTATTATCGTTTGCAACATTTTCATAATCTCAATCTCAATCTAAATAAGACAGGGTGTTCCATGGGATATATTATTATAACATGTACCAAAATAGCAATAAATGGGACGTATGTGCTTGGGGCTAATAGCGTAATGATAGGTTTATTTCCCCATTTATGATTCAAAAATTATACCAAGTGGTATAATACCATCCGGTATAAAATGTTAATACCGTCAATACGATGACGGAATTAATGTAAATACAGTCATTATACTGACGGTATTTGTAAAATGATACGATATGATACGATGGGGAAAGAGACAGGAGACAGGAACCAAGAACCAGGAATCAAGAGTCAAGAGACAAGAGTCAAGAGGATATTAGATTTTTGATCAGAAATTGATAATTATGTGAACAATCTGTCGTCAAAGGGGAAGTCATCAATGCTGGCAATGCTGATCTGGGCGAAATCAGGATGAGCCGGGTTGATTAGATAATTATGATCTCCGGGCACAAGGGCTGAGGGAATCTTTAAGATGCATGCTGAATTTGATGCAATAAAATCATCACCTATTTTACGGATATTGGGGATTTGAGTCTCTTCTTTCCAGTCAGGAGCTAATGTTTTTAACTCAATTTCATTCATGCTTATTTTATCGGGGATGTCGATACTCATCATAACAAAGTCTTTTGGAATGATCCCCGACGGCATGTGAATATATTTTTCCAGCATTGAAAGTGAACGGCTATCGGATGTGTAAATGATCTCGGTCCCTTTGGAATTCCACCGTCCGCCTGCTTTGGCGGCACCTGCTCCGGAAAGAGATGTCGAGAAGTTCTTTTTTGTTAATCTATATACCTGCATTAGGCAAAGATCCCGTGCTCGATCCTTGTTAATTCGTCAAGAACCAACTCTTTTCCATATGACGTGCTTAACAATTCAATGGGCTCCAACCCGCTTAATGCAGGTATGGGTGCATATAGCCAGCGCTTGAAGATCTCTATTTCTCCAAAAACTTCTACACCTCTTTTTATGACCTCTATCATGCCGATGATCTTTTCTGATTGAGAGGCCTTGAAACTTTTATTGGAATTTTTATATCTGTCCAGTGTCTTTGGGGATATATCCAAAAAACTCGCCCACTCATCTTTGCTAAAGGGTGTATTGCTTTGCATAGTCTCGAATATGGAATAGGATAAGCCCGATGTGATCAGATGATTAAGTTTGATCTTGTTTTCAAAAAATGTGCGATATTCCAAACCCGCATTATCATTCACCTGATTTTTTATAAATTGACCCACAATATCGTATAATACTTTTTCAGTATTATTGTTTTGAGTAATCATTGACTTATCCATCGCGCCTCCGGTCATTTGTCCAAATATAGCAGACAAATGTCCAAATAAGCAAGAAAAATATTAGTTTGGAAGATAAAAGATGTGAAACGTAAAACGTAAGACGTAAGAAGTAAGACGTAAGAAGTAAGGTGTAAATATGAGCGGACAGGAACTGTCATCCTGAACGTAGTGAAGGATCTATTCATGAGAGGAAAAACTATAAACGATGAACGATAAACTATAAATCTATTCAACCGCTCTGCGGTTGTTGATATTTGGTGATGCATATCCCACGGTTTCACCGTGGGTGACGATCTTTAACCCCGCCGGAGTTATTGTGTTTAACTCCTCCATTCGTCGGAGCTCTCAAAATCCGATACCAAATAATAACCCTGAGCATGTCGAAGGGTTGAATACTTGTACCCGG
>CAYTLV010000123.1:0-3895 GCA_964438445.1 uncultured bacterium
TTCAACTACTGTTTCTTCAACAACAGGTTCTTCAACTACTGTTTCTTCAACAACAGGTTCTTCAACCACTGTTTCTTCAACAATAGCTTTTCCAACTACTGTTTCTTCAACAACAGCTTCTTCGGCTACTGCTTCTTCAACAACAGGTTCTTCAACCACTGTTTCTTCAACAACTGCTTCTTTGGCAACAACTGCTTCTTTAACAACAGTTTCTTTTTTGACTTCTCTAACCGGTGCTTTTACGTATCTTTCTTCTCTACGATCAGCTTTTTTATAGGGAGCTGAAGAGGCTGAATCAGGATTTTCACTGACTTCTGACAATTCCGGTTTTTCTTCGAGGCGAATGATCATTTGGTGCAATACCTGAGCTTGGATTTCCATCCATTCTTGTAAACCTTGAATCATGGAAGGATCTGTTTCAAAATACAATAAAATGTATAATCCGTAACGTTGTTTGTTAATCAGGTAAGCCAACTTGCGTTTGCCCCAATTATCTGTTTTTAAGATTGTTCCGCCTTTAGCGGTGATCTCTTTATGGACTGAGCTGATAACAGCATCCAGACGATCTTGTTCATAATTAGAATGAACAATAAAAAGCATTTCGTAATATCTCAATGTAGTCTCCTTTTTGTAAGATTACTGACGTTGATTGTAGGTATTCATAGCCTTTTCAAGACCATGTGTAATAAAACATTCTACCGCATCTGCTGCTTCAGGCAGAACATCCTGAATCTCCAATTTTTCAGCACGTGAAAAATTATTAAGGACATAATCCACAGAAGATCCGTTCTCTCTGCGACCGGGAACATCAATACCTATTTTTAATCGTGGAAAACCGTCATTGTAGAGATGATCTATAATGGATTTCATTCCATTATGTGTTCCGCCAGAACCGTCTTTTTTAATTTTAAAACGGCCCAAGACAAGATCTAGATCATCATATACAACTAACAAATCTTCCAATTTAACATCATAACGCTTTACAATATCTTTAACAGCTGTTCCGCTGTTATTCATAAAAGTAAGCGGTTTAATAAAAGCTGTATCGAGTTTTTCAGAAATTCCGACCATGTATTCGCCCTTACCGCCTTTGAATTTCACACCAAAGCGGGATGATAGCTCGTCAACGAGCATGAAGCCCACATTGTGGCGTGTTCTGCGATAGCGAGCACCGGGATTTCCTAAACCTACGACAGCTTTCAATGTCTTATTCCTTTGTTGCTGGTACTTTTTCAGCACCTTCAGCACCTTCAGTACCTTCAGTACCTTCTTCACCTTCTTCACCTTCTTCACCTTCTTCGCCTTCTTCGCCTTCTTCGACCTCAGCATCTTTATATACCTTGGGTACGACAACGGCGGCGACTATCATTTCAGGATTGGAAACGATCTCAAGGTCACCAAAATCAAGGTCACTGATATGGATAGTATCACCAATTACCAGTTCTTCGATATTCACGTCCAACTGTTGGGGAATTTCTGAAGCTTTACATTTAACTTCAATATCATGCATGTGAACTTCGAACAATCCACCTTCGCGAACACCTTCAGCTGTACCAACGAAATTTAATTGAACTAAAATCTGAACAATTTCACTCAAGCTAACACCTTGAAAATCAATATGAACGACTCTTTCAGTGACTGGATGAAATTGAATAGCCTTGATAAGGGCTTTTTTCTTTTTTCCATCAATTTTCAGCTCGACCAGTTGATTTCCTGCCTTTAGGATGTATGAAAATTCTAATTCATTTACCTGTAAGGCTTGTGCTTTGCTCTTTTGATAATACACAGCTGGGATAATTCCCAATCTGCGAAGCTTTTTATTAGCTCCTTTTCCAAGTCCTTCGCGGACTTCTGTTTTCAATACAAGTTCTATCATTGTATATAACTCCTTTTATATTCTAACTTTCGACATTGAATTCATAAAACAAATCTGAGATCGATTCATTCTCGTGCGAACGTTGAATGGATGCTGCCAAGATATTGGCTACACTCACGATCTTCATATTTGGCAAGATCTTTTCTTCTGGAATTGCAATAGTATCCGTTGTATAGATCTTGGTAATATCCGAATTTTTCAAACGCTCAATTGCCGGACCTGAAAGCACTGCATGAGTGAAAGCGCAGATCACTTCCGATGCACCTTCCTTTTTTAAGTGTTTTGCAGCCGCAACCAGCGTACCGGCCGTATCAGCCATATCATCAAAGATCAGACAACGTTTACCTTTCACATCACCAATAATATTCATTGCTTCAGCTTGATTATGTGAAGTACGGCGTTTGTCAATAATGGCCAGCCCTTTTTGCATGTACATGGCCAGTGAACGCGAACGAGCAACCGAACCCATGTCAGGTGAAATAATCATCAGATTGGGATCATCAAACAAACCATGTTCTCGGAAGTACTTCATGAATGCCGGACGTGAGAACAAGTGATCAAAAGGTATATCTACATAGCCCTGGATTTGCATTGAATGCAAGTCCATTGCAATAATCCTATTTGCACCTGCCTTCACGATCATGTCCATGAAAAGTCGTGCAGAGATAGGAACGCGCGGTTGATCTTTTCTATCCTGTCTTGCATAACCATAGTAAGGCAACACCGCTGTGATCCGTCCCGCAGATGATCGTTTTGCAGCATCAATAATGATCAGCAATTCAATGAGATTGTCAGCGGGTTGACCTGTGGATTGAATGATAAACACATCCTTTCCACGGATATTTTCGTCGAAACGAACCCATATCTCACCATCAGAAAATTTCTTTGTTGTCAATGCGCCCAGTTCAATATCCATAGCCTTACAGATCTTCTTTGCAAGTTCCGGGTTGGACATTCCTGAAAATACTTTCAATTCATTGTCTTTCATTGCAACTCCCATTTTTTTCACCTTATAAAAAAAAGCCTGAATATAATTGCTCAGGCTTTTTGTTCACGTGCTCAGGGGCAGGGATTCGAACCCCGATCGGTTGTACCAAAAACAACTGTCCTGCCATTGAACGACCCCCGAAGATTATATTGGACATGCAATGCAGGCACGTTCAAACGCCTGCAATATTTTCTTCGCTATCGCGCACGATTCGCAAATCCCAAACACAGTCGAGCCAGAGCCCGACAAACCGGCATAGAAGGCACCTTCTTTATAAAGATGCTCTTTTATTTTACCGATTTCCGGATATGATGGTATGATTGCTAAATCAAAATCATTTTCAAAAAACCGCCAATCAAAATCTTTTTCCAATTGGCTGGGTATTATAGCTTTTTTTGGCTTCGCAGTCAAGGAATTTTTTAATTGCTCATAGGCCCAAGGCGTAGATATATGCAGACCGGGGAAGACAAGGACCGCGCACCAGTCTTTAGGAATATCAATTGGGCTTAATTCATCCCCTATTCCCTTGGCATATTGCGTACCACCTTTTAAGAAAAATGGAATATCCGCACCCAGTTTTATAGCTATCTCAGCTAAGTCGTTTTCACCTAATTTTGCTTTTAAATTTAGCCACTTAAGTATCGTTGCCGCATTGGAAGATCCGCCCCCAAGTCCTGCTCCTGCCGGTATGCGTTTGACCAAGTGAATTTTGGCACCTAGGTCGATTGGCAAATACGGGATCATTGCCCAAATGGCCTTCATGATCAAATTGCTGTCATCAACTGGGATGTTTGGATCATCACATGTAAGTGTAAACCGTTCATGAAATAAGCCCCGCTGCTTCAATTCTTCGATTTGAATTTCATCAGCCAAATCTATTTCCTGAAAAATGGTTTCAAGCAAATGATAGCCATCCTCCGGACGACGGCCTAAAATGCGAAGGCCTATGTTTAATTTTGCGTGTGACTTGAGTACGACGCCCTGGATCGTTGATTCCTGTTGTTCAGAATGTAATGTGTAAAATGTTGATC
>CAYTLV010000123.1:3995-5741 GCA_964438445.1 uncultured bacterium
ATATATCCAAGCTCCGGCCCATGCATTTCACCGGTCAGCCCAATACGTACGGGCATCCAGAGATTCTTACCTTTAACACCGGTTTCGATCTGGATTTCTTTCATTATGATTTTAAAATCGTCGACTTTCAAATCCTGTAATACTGCCACTTTTTCAGCGTATGCCTTAAATACCGATTTTGTGGATTCCAGTTCAAGCATTTCTTTTGCTTCAGCGTCAGGTTCTGCAGGATCACCAGTAAACACGGTTAATTTTTCAGAAATATCCTGAAAAGTAGACAGTGAGGTTTTCACTGCCAACAAAGCAGTATCCAATTTATCCTCATTGAACTTTACATCTCCCAACCATTTCCTGGCTTCTTTGAGATATTTTTTGATATCCATATTCTTAATGTACTGGCCGTTCATCCAGTTCAACTTTTGAACATCAAAAACCGCACCGGCTTTAGTAATCTTATTAATATCAAAAGCTTCAATCAATTCATCCATTGTATAGATCTCATTCTTGCCACCGGGATTCCACCCCAATAATGCAAGAAAGTTATTTAAAGCTTCGGGTGTATACCCTTTTTTAAGATAGTCTTCAACTGCCACATCACCCTGACGTTTAGACAGTTTTGAACGATCCGCATTCAATAGCAACGGCAGGTGGCACATTTGTGGCGCTTCCCATCCGAAACATTGATAAAGAAAAAGGTGTTTAGGAACAGAAGACAACCATTCTTCACCACGAATAACATGAGTTACATCCATATAATGATCATCAATTACATTCGCAAGGTGGTAAGTCGGAAATCCATCCGATTTTATCAGGACTTGATCGTCAACTTGAGACCAGGCGATCTTGACATCGCGACGAACAATATCCTTGAATTCGCATAGACCTTCTTTAGGTATCTTCAGACGAATAACAAATTTTTCTGTTTTTGCGCGTTCTTCGGATTCTTCACGAGAAATATTTCGGCATTTGCCATCATAACCCGTCGGAGTTTGTTTTTCCATTTGTTCTTTACGAAGTGCATCAAGCCGTTCGCTGGTACAAAAACAACGGTAAGCATGACCATCATCCATGAGTCTTTGGACTTCTTTATTGTAGATCTCATTTCGCTCACTTTGAAAGTACGGACCCTTATCGTCCTCTTTACCCGGCCCGGCATCAAACTCTATTCCGAGTTGTTCAAGCGAAGAAAGTAAATTCTCAACAGCACCTTCAACATATCGATTTTGATCTGTATCTTCCACACGCAAAATGAATTTTCCACCCTGTTGACGGGCAAAAATATAATTATATAAGGCAGTTCTCTGACTACCAACATGGACATACCCGGTAGGGCTGGGTGCAAAACGCGTAACAACGCTCATGAGTTCTCCTTGTTTGAACAATTTCTTACATGATAATTTAGGGATGGAAACAGGAATTTCAATGCGATATTTTGTATAATGGGGAAAGGATTAAACTTATGTAGAGACAAGGCATTGCCTTGTCTCTACAACTTTTCAACAACCATACAAGTTACTCGTCACGTCTTAGGCTCATGCTTGCGTATACGAATAACAGTAAAAACAACCAAGGCGATCAACGCAACTATTGTAAAAATGGAATATTTCTTTAAGATCGATTCAATCAGTTCCCAATTTTCACCTAAAACGTAGCCCAAAAAAATGAAAATAGCATTAAAAACCAATGACGAAATGGTGACTAGGCTCAAGGTATTATACCATTTCAATTTTGACATGCCGCTGACCA
>CAYTLV010000124.1:0-5567 GCA_964438445.1 uncultured bacterium
TGCGTTCAAATGTGTCACATGGTATTATGTTCTATCTCGGTCCGGTTTTTCGTTTAACTGGTGGAGTGGGCGTATATCTTTTGGTACCCGCCATTTACGGCTCGGTCATGTTTAGCAATTTCTCATTTGCCGGGGATATGATCGTAGCGCTCTACTTTATCTTCTTTGGAACCTTGGGAATGGCCTTGGGTGCCGGTGAAGGTGGACACCCTTATTCCGCACTGGGAATTGGACGAGGCTTGGCTCAGGTCACTGCGGCAGAGATCCCTATGGTCATGGCATTCCTTGGTGTAGCTGTACAATATCAATCATTAAATATTACAACGATCGTGGCTGCCCAACAGGGTGGAATTATGAATTGGACAATGATGACCAATCCCTTGATCACGATCCTGGGACTTATCGCGTTTCTTGGAACGATGATGCGCTCGCCTTTCGATATTGTGCTGGCGCCTCAAGAAATTCCTATTGGACCACCCACGGAATTTCACAGTACATTTCTTGGTGTGCTTCAAACCAATCGGGCGATCTTCCCTATGGCAAAGACGGTCTTATTTATGAACCTCTTTTTTGGTGGTGCGACCAATTGGTGGATACTGATCCTGAAGGTCTTCCTCATCTACATGGTCTCCGTTATCGTTGGTGTGGTTTTCCCGCGTTTCCGTGCGGATCATTCCATTCGCTGGTTTTATAAATACGCATTGCCTCTTGGTATTCTCGCGTTGATCGTAACATCAATTATATTTTAGTCAAGAAGGATAAATTCATGTCACTAAAAGATCTAGATAAAAGAATGGTTACCGGACCGGATGGGGAGCAGTTTGAAGTTGACCCCATGCAGGATTATTTTTGCGGGGAAGTGCCAAAAGTTCATAAGGCTTCTTCGATAAAGATATGGGAAAATTTTCTCAATTGGGCTCGTTCGGAATCCTTGTGGATTTTGGGTTACGGTACCGGTTGCGGAGCCATTGAAATGCGTCCTCTTATGACCCCGCGATTTGACGCCTATCGTTTTGGTGTTCAATGGCGCCCCACGCCACGCCAGTCTAATGTTTTTGTCATTGGCGGTTATATGTCAGTTAAAACCCTTAAGCGTGTTATTCGTTCATATGAACAAATGCAAGGACCAAAATTTGTGCTTGGTCTGGGTTCCTGTACCATTAATGGTGGCATGTATTGGGATAGTTATAACACCATCAATCGCTTGGATCATTATTTACCTGTTGATGTTTACATCACCGGTTGTATGCCTCGTCCCGAAGCTATTCTTGCCGGCGTTGAAGAGTTAAAAAAACTTATCAAAGCAGGTAAAGGCGAAGGGCAGAATAAATACGCAGAGAATTTTGAATGGTATAAAGCGAATCAAAAAAAGATCATTAAAAACTGGGATATGCCGGACTATAACTGGTAGGCCCCGATCATTATATGGAAGCAAACTCTATGAAAGAATTATTGAAAGATCTAACAAAACGTTACGGATTGTCGGCACTGCATGAACAACGCCCCGATGAAATGTTCGCAACGGTTAAAAAAGAGGATGCGGTGGCACTGATCACTTATTTGCAAGGGCAAGAAGGATTTACACATCTTGTGCTGCTGACGGCGGTTGATTGGATTGAAGATGGACAATTCCAGCTGACCTACATGCTGAATAATCCAAGCAAGAAAGTGGATCTTGGCGTACGCGTAATGCTTGACCGAAAAGATCCCGTGATGGAATCGATCCATCACTTGTGGAAGCAAGCAGCGACCTATCAGCGGGAACTGAAAGAAATGTTCGGTATTGATTTCCCGAATTCTCCGCGTATTGACGAGCCATTTATTCTCGAAGGCTGGCAGGATATTCCGCCTTACCGTCGTGATTTTGATACGAAAAAATATTCGGAAGAAACCTATTTTCCTCGTCCGGGACGTGAAACTCATGATCCGGCCGAATATATGAAAAAGAAACTTTATCCGGAGGAAGGAAATGACTGATACGAACAAATACAGAGATAAATTTCCCGCAAAGAATCCGGATGGTACAAATATTATTGATCTGGAAAGCCATAAATTTGTTAAGGTTTGGCAAGGACCACAGCATCCGGGAATTACCGGTAACATGGCTTTGGAGTTAATTCTTCAAGGTGATGAAGTAATGAGCTGTAAAACTCATGTTGGTTATTTGCACCGTGGTTTTGAAAAACTCATGGAACGTCGGAAATTCATTCAGTGCTTTCCTTTGGTATGCCGTATTGCCGTACCTGAACCGGATTTCAATGAATATTGCTTTGCCGCTTCGGTTGAAGAATTGGCTGGTATTGAAATTCCCGAAACAGCTAAGTGGATGAGAACACTCATACTTGAAATGTCACGCCTCACATCTTTCTTAATGTGGATCGGTGGACAGTCGGGTGCGTTTGGTTTGGGCATTGTCGGCCAATGGAGCAATTTGGTCCGCGATTATATGCTGGATCGTTTTGAAGAACTGACCGGTGGTCGTATTTATCGCATGTTCATTTTGCCCGGTGGTGTTCGTGGTTTACTCCCCGATGGTTTTAAAGGTCGCATGGAAGAAACGCTGAAGTTCGTTGAAACCGCCATGAATGATATTGAACGAACCATGTTCAGCAACTCGATCTTTAAGCGTCGTGCGATTGGCTTAGGCGTTATTGATCCTGCTTGGGTGGATCAATATGGTATTGTTGGACCGAATGCGCGTGCTGCCGGAGTCCCCAAGGATGTTCGCAAAGATTACCCTTATTTGAAATATCCCGAGTTGGATTTTGATGTGATCACCGCAACAGAATCCGATGCGTATACTCGTACTGTTTTGCGCGCTAAAGAAATTCGTTTAAGCGTAGATCTCATTCGTCAGCTTCTTGCCAAGATGCCCAAAGACGGCGAATTTATGGCGAAGATGCCGAATATGCTGCATTGGAAAATACCTAAAGGCGAGACCTATGTTCGTGCGGAATGTACGCGTGGCGAATACGGATTTTATACCGTGACCGACGGAAGCGGTTATCCGCGTAGGGTGAATGTGCGCGGACCAAGTTATACGCACGCAGTTGCCCTTATGGAAAAATTGGCTATTGACTGTAATATTGCAGATACAGCCGGTTTGATGACATCATTACACACCTATCCACCAGAAATTGAAAGGTAAGATACATGAGTTTTAAAGATGTACTCTCTCCCTTTTTAGCATGGAAGAACCTGGTCAAACAACCGGGAACCATAAAGAAACCACTAGAACGCGAAGGCGCGGATCGCTACCGTGGATTTCACCAAAACGATATGAAAAAATGTATTGGATGTGGAACCTGTGAAGAAATTTGCCAAAACGCCGCCATTGATATGGTGCCGGTCGAAGGGCAAGAAACAACAGACGGCGACAGCGGATTACGTCCGATGATCGATTATGGTCGTTGTTGTTGGTGCGCCCTGTGCGTTGATATTTGCCCGACCGGATCATTGACCATGTCTAACGAATTTAAGTGGATCGATTCCGATCCCGATGTCTTCCGTTTTGTCCCCGGTGCAGAAAATAAGCCTTGGGACAAGGACGAAAAAGGATACAGAAAACCCGATAACTATGAACTGTATCCCACGGGTCGTATTCATATGGAAGAATTAAAACCCGAAGATCGTGATAAATCATTTATCGAGATCGTAAAAGGTTACTCTAAAGAACAAGCGATCAAAGAAGCCGATCGTTGCGTTGAATGTGGGCTTTGTATTGCGACCTGTCCCGCGCACATGGGGATTCCACAATACATTGCCGCCGTGCGTAACGACGATATGGAAGAAGGCTTGAGAATTTTATATGAGACCAACCCGCTTCCCGAAATCTGTGGTCGTGTGTGTACTCACAATTGCGAGACCGTCTGTGCTATGCAATACAAAGGTGATCCACTGTCCATCCGTTGGCTGAAACGCTATATTGCCGATCAGGTGCCAATTGAGAAATACAAAGAGATCTTGGGAGCTGATGGTTTTGAACAACAAGATAAAAAAGTTGCAATCATTGGTGCAGGTCCGGGTGGCTTATCTGCCGCATATTATTTGGCTAACCTAGGTTACCAGGTCAAGGTATTTGAAGCCATGGCTCAAGCCGGCGGTATGACCCGCTACGGTATTCCCGAATATCGGCTACCCTACGATCAGCTGGATAAAGATGTTGAGTATATCAAACAACTGGGCGTTGACATACAATTCAACACTCGCATTGGTAAAGATATCACTCTGGATCAATTACATAAAGATTACGATGCCGTATTTGCTGCAACCGGTTTGCATGACGGTCGTTCCACGCGCGTAGCAGGTGCAGATCACCCGATGGTTTTTCAAGCGATTGATCTGCTTCGAGACGTTACCGAAGGCAAGGAGATTACCGTAGCTGAAAAAGTTGTGGTGATCGGTGGTGGTAATGTGGCAATGGATATTGCCCGAACCATAGCAAGATTGCAAAACCAGAAATACGGAAAAGTACAATTGATATTAACATCGCTTGAAGCTGAAGATATCATGCCCGCCGATGTTGAAGAAATTGTAGAATCTCGTGAAGAAAATGTCGTGATCGAACCCGCTTGGGGTCCAAAGGATATTAAGATAGAAGGTGATAAGCTCAAAGGTTTGAATGTTATACGCTGTTTATCTGTTTTTGATAAAGACGGCCATTTCAATCCGCGTTTTGATAACAAAGAAAGCAATTTCTTTGAAGCCGATCAGATCATAGAAGCGATTGGACAAGGCATGGATATCAAATACATGAGTGAAGGCTTAGAAGATAAATTGGAGATGACCGAACGCAATCGTGTTAAGGTAAGTACCTTCTCACAAAGTTCACTTCCCTGGTTGTTCGTCGGTGGCGACATTACAGGCGGAACAGATGCGATTACTGCCATTGCGGATGGACATCGTGCGGCAAAGGGTATTGATAAATTTTTAAACAAATGAGGCAAAGTATGAAAATATTCAATGTAAAAGAGATCATCGAATATGCCATTAAAATAGAAAAAGAAAGCTTTGTGTTTTACACAAATGCGGCTAATCTGATCGAAGATGCTGATGTTAATGCTTTGTTGGTAAAACTTTCCGGTGAGGAAGTAGCGCATCAGAATCGTTTGAAAAGTTTAATCGACGAAACAAAGGTCAGTCCGGAATTCTTATTAAAAGAAATGGAAATTGACACGACGATTATGGAGCGTATCGTGGAAACGTCAGCGATCCCGGTCGACGCAAGTGCGTTGGATGTTTTGAACGTGGCCCTAGAACGTGAAAAAAATACAGAACAGACCTATGCCATGCTCATGAATTTGACACAGATCAGTGACGACGTTGTTGACGTTTTTGAAGACCTGCGTCTGCAGGAACAGGGGCATGTGAATAAGATAGAAGCGAGAATCAGTAAAATATCGTGATGCGTAAGACGTGATCTGCAACTTGTAATTCGTAGGGGTTGGACATGTCTAACCCTTTTTTATTAGATAAGTAAAATGCACATCATAAAATTAATATATCATGTCATCCCGGAAAGGTTGCCAGTGGCAATCTTATCCGGGATCTAAATTATTTCAATTCTC
>CAYTLV010000125.1:0-5541 GCA_964438445.1 uncultured bacterium
ATTCCTGAAAAATGCAAAAGAGTGGATCATTTGTGATCAATTTTTTTCTAACGAAGAACATGTCTATCAGCAGATCTGGCAAGGTTTAAATAAAGCTGATGAGCAGGGCATATTGTTTAGGACTTTTGATGAAAATCTTCGAATGAGTATTTCTCAGAAAACAAAAGCTGATTATCAAGTAGACATGAAAAAGCTTCGGGACAAACGCTCTTGGATGATTTCAACAAAAGCTGAGAACTTTCAGTATATATCACACATTAAACTAGAGTCTGACAGAATAAAGAATAAAGCTTCAAAGTGGAATGAAAATAAACATATTTCAGCAGATAAAGGTCAAATCATCAATATCAGCAAAACAAAGTGTCTTGCTTTGGGTGTTAAGAAATTGAAAGTCGGTAAAGATGTTCTTGAAAATGATGAAAAGATGAATTTATATCTTGAAAGAAAAGTATTTGGTAAATATACTATAGTAAATATTGGTCCTAAACCTCTTGAACTATATGGAACAGAAATAAAATTGGGACAGATCGTTCGATAGGAATGAACATGACAAAAAATATCGCATTGATAGTAACGCTTATATCCTCTTTGGTGTTTGCCCAAGAATACCCCGGATTACGGGAAACAGATGGAAGCATTCACCTTATTCATACTCCACATATCAGTGCTGTAGATACATTCAATGTACTGGATTATGGTGCAGATCCACTGGATAATGCCACAGATGATCAAGCAGCCTTAGATCAAGTATATGCCAGAGCCGGAGAAAATGATGTCATCTATTTTCCACCCGGATATTATAATTTTAATAAAGGAAGTATATATAAAAGCACTGCTCACCTTAAAATGAAAAATGGAATGAACATTATTGGAGCATCAAAAGATTCGGTATTTTTCATTTCAAATTTTCCCTTAAGCACAAATGAAAATGAAAGCACGATGCTATTTTACGGAAGTGGTGTTCATGATATATTGATCGAAGGTATTTCATTTACATCCACATATAGTGGAACTATGCCCACAAGTGTTTCAACAAATAATCCTGATGAATCTGCACCCAAGTATGGAATATATTTAACGGCGAATGGTTTGTGGACTCCATGCTATAATATTACGATCCGTGATTGTGATTTTGAATTGATCAGGAGTCAGATGGTGCGAATCTCGCAATCTCATGATGTCGTTGTTAAGCGTTGCAATTTCTCCAATGCCACAGATATTGGAGGAGGAGGAGCGGGATACGGTGTATCTATTCAGGGTGAGGGTCATGAGATCTTCAGAGATGGTTATCCGGCAGATTGTATCCATAATCTGGTGGACAGTTGCAACTTTATTGGTCCATATATCCGTCATGGTGTTATCATCCAATATACCGCGCACAATAATGTGGTAAGGGACTCATATTTTTACGATACCGGTTATGATGCCATAGATCTGCATGGCGAAGATGAATATTTAAATGAGGTCTATGGAAATACGGTTGAAGATGTTCTTACAGGCGCAGGGGTTGGTGTGGGAAATACAGGAGCCGAACATGATGCCAGTGGCAGAAAGAATCATATTCATCATAACACATTCAATCGTTGTCGGGAAGGTGTGAAAGTATATCTTGAATCACCCGAAACCCAAATTTATAATAATATAGCTAACGATTGCAGCAAGGGTGTATATCTATTAAACGCACCTAACACAAACGTGATAGGGAATACTTTCAAAAATAGCTTGTACGGCATTCATTTGGCACACGATGGTGGAACACTGGGAAATTACGATGGCGACCCGGATTCGGTTGCAATTGCAGAAAATATTTTACAAAATAATTCCTACGGTTTAAAATTTGATGCCGGTACAAATATCATGTTAGGTGAAAATCAATTTGAGAATAATACGGTGGCTGATTCGTCATTTGCAAGTGGAGTTACCTTTTTATCTTACACAGGAATTGAACAAGGGACAGTCCCAAATGAATTTACTTTATCTCCGGCCTATCCGAATCCTTTCAATCCAAGAACTACCTTCCATTATGGTCTTCCAGAATCGGGTATATTGCGGATAAATATTTATGATCTTCAAGGATGCGTGATAAACACACTGTATAATGGATATCTTGATGCAGGTCAATATTCGATGAGCTGGGATGCGGTCGGGATTCCAAGTGGCGTTTACTTTTTAAGAATGACGGCTGGAAATAAGAGTAAAACCCAGAAACTGCTTCTGTTAAAATAATAATTTATATTTAAAACAAATGTATATGATCATTATCATGGTTAAGTAACCTTGAAGATGTGGCTATTAAAAATATATTTTCTGTGAACATTTCCGAAAAAAAGTTTAACATATTAAAGATACATCTTTATTTCCCCCCTCATTTATTGGTCACCGGAATACCGATAGGGAAGAGATTAAATTCCCAATATACCTTAGATATTATTGCAAATTAGAATGATATGGGTATTTCACTAACACATCACACTGCTTAAATAATGAGGAAAGGTCATTTTCTCCGTTATATTTTACTTGTGATCCGCACGCAATAAAGATTGATTTCAAAAATAAAATATTATACATTTGCGTTGGTTGATATATATCATTGATTGAGCCTTTTGCCGGATGTTCTGTTAAAACCTTTCCGCCAGGCCATCAATATTACTAACCCTTTTTACTGTCTATTATAATTGTAAAATACATATTTAGAGAGAGGTCGATATGAAACGAAAATTCACACTGATCCTTGTTTTGATCTTTATCCCTTTGTTGATCTTTGCCAAAAACGATCTGTATGAACGTTATGATGAAGATGTTGATAGTTTGTTCAATGTTCTGATTCAATACGATAAGCATGATGAAGTGTTTGAATTCTTCATTGAGCACGCAAACATTATTGGACCGCACCTTAACATATTCGATAAGATCATCAACCAAAATATCACCTCGTATGAGATTATCGAAAAACATTTTATAAACGGTCGCGGAATGTATTATATATTCGTAAAAACTGAGAGAGATCCCGAAGGAGATTACTTTTGGTTACTGTGCTGTGATGACAGCATGACGTTTATTTATTAACAACATAGCAAAATCTCTAAGTTGTATATCGGAACTACCCGTCATCAGTCAATGATTAATATGTGCTGTTTTTAGGGGTGGCAATTTGAATTATGACCACCCATTAAAGATTTCCAGGAAAATATGGTGAATTCATTTATGAAATGTAAGTTTTTACATCTCTTCTTTTGTATTTTATCGCTTATTATTGTAAATTCCCTTTCAATTATAAGGAATGGTGTATGAAAAAGATCGCAATATTAGGTGCAGGAAATATCGGGCAGGCAATCTATAATGGCCTCGTCCAATCCGGTGAAGTAAAATCGGAACAGGTCATATTGAGTAATACAAATATTTCATTGATCGAACCCTACAAGAATGATGGATGCTCGATCACCGATAATAATCAGGAGGCTGTAGTTTTTGCAAACACTTTGATACTCTGTGTTGAACCTCAGCAGATGAACAGATTGCTTGATCAGATCAGACCTTCCATTGATGCAAAAAAACACCTCATTATATCAATTGTGACCGGTGTATCGATCTCACAGATCGTTGAAAACTTGAAGATCGATCTGCCCATATTTCGCGCTATGCCGAATACGGCTATTTCCATCGGTGAGTCCATGACGGCCTTAGCCTGCCGGGATAAAGATAAACATCTCTTATCAAAAGTTGAAGAAATCTTTAAGCATCTTGGTGAAACCATCTATTTAAAAGAAGACTTGATCACGTCAGCAACCGCTTTAGCTTCGTGTGGGATTGCATTCTTTATGCGGGCGATCAGAGCTGCAGTACAAGGTGGTATAGAGATTGGTTTACATGCAGAGGATGCAAAAAAAATGGCAGCTCAGACGGCAAAAGGAGCCGCCAAGCTCTTGCAGGAAAGTGGAAACCATCCCGAAGCTGAAGTTGATAAGGTAACAACACCCATGGGTGTGACCATTTCAGGGCTGAACCAAATGGAGCATGTCGGGTTCTCTTCAGCTATGATCAAAGGGATCGTTACCGCCTGGGAGAAGGCGAATAAAATATATTGATTTGACCAAAATATAACTTAATTTAATTAAAGCGTGGTGGAATACAGGAACCGGATCGTTATTAATAATAATCATACAATAATGGATCAAGAGGAAAATTCAGTATGGTCGATCAAAGCAAGTTAGCATTTATTTTCCCGGGGCAAGGTTCGCAGTTTGTAGGTATGGGAAAAGACATATATGACGCTTGTCCAATAGCAAAAAATATCTTTGATAAAGCAGATGATATGCTGGGCTTCAGCATATCTTCACTTTGTTTTGAAGGCCCTGAAGATAAATTAAAATTAACCGAAAATACCCAACCCGCGATTCTGACGACCAGTATTGCCTTGTTAAAACTTTTGCAGGAAAAGATCGATATCAATTCTGCTTATGTTGCGGGTCACAGCTTGGGTGAATACACGGCACTAGTTTGCGCCGGAGCGCTTTCATTTGAAGACGCGATTTTGTCCGTGAATAAACGAGGACAATATATGCAATCGGCCGTTCCGCTTGGAGTAGGGACAATGGCAGCGATCATTAAGACAAGCGAGGACGTCGTTCAGGAAATGTGTGATCAGGTTAGTCGGGAAGGCCATATCGTGATCAACGCTAATATCAATTGTCCGGGGCAGTATGTTATTTCCGGACATACGGAAGCTGTTAAGGAAGTCATGGTTCTGGCAAAGGCAAAAAGAGCGATGGCTATTCCTCTGGCAGTAAGCGCACCCTTTCATTCACCTCTCATGAAAAAAGCGGCAGATAATCTTAAAGGATGGTTGGATGGTATCACATTTAATGATCTTAAAATTCCCTTGGTAAATAATGCTGACATTGAAATATTAAGGTCCGGAACAGAAGCCAGAGCGTCACTTATCAGACAAATGCAAGCATCAGTTAAATGGGAAGCATCCATGCGGAAACTGATAGGTATGGGCGTTAACACTTTTGTTGAAATTGGGCCGGGTAAAGTCCTTGCTGGCATGATGAAGAGAATAGATCGTGAAGTCAAGGTGATTTCTGTGTCGGATGTCACAACTCTTGAGAGTGCAGTTGATATATTGAATGGTTAACATTAAATTTTGTTTAAGGTTTATAGTTTAAAGTTTAAATTAGACTGATTCACTATAGATGGAGAACGAAATGAAAGAGTATTCTTTTGAGAAGTTGGAAGTATGGAAAATAGCGAATAATTTTGTAACAAAAATTTACAGAATAACGCAAAAATTCCCAAGTGATGAGAAATTTTGTATTATAAGTCAATTGAAAAGAGCCGCACTTTCAATCACAAACAATATTGCCGAAGGTTCAGGAAGAATAACCGCAAAAGATAAGGCAAATTTTACTCAAATGTCATTCGGAAGTCTTATGGAATGTTTAAATGTGTTAAATGTGTCGGAGGAATTGGGTATGTTGGCAGAAGATAAATATAATGATCTTAGAAATGATATTAACATTCTTGCAATAAAACTTTCTA
>CAYTLV010000126.1:0-5497 GCA_964438445.1 uncultured bacterium
TGCAATAGTGGAAAATATCACCATGCTGCCTGCCGAACGGATCATGCGGTTCCATTTTACGAACGGATCGGATCTGTTCATCCTTTTCCTCTCTAATCGGGGCAATGTGGTTTATCAGCACGAAAACGAACACGACTATTTCAAGAAAAAGGTCACGATAGACCCTGAGCTTTTTACCGAACATGAACTTCAGTCCTATTCAAATTTGCAGGATGATCCCCGTTTCTCTCCCTATTGGAAACGAAATGCCCCCGATATCTACGGAACGGACAGTTATGATCTTATCCTGAAAACCATTTATAAGTCCAATGGACAAGAAATGGGCGGACGTTTTGTTCTCTCCGCGATGGACCCTGTGGTTGCTTCCGATGAATTTTATGCCAATTACCGGAAATTTGTCATCACGCATCTTTCCGAAGGTCAATTTCATCAGGAATATAAAAATATTCAGGGACTGCTCAGCAAGAAGCTGAATGATATCCAAAGAAAGCTTCAGGATACCAAAGATGACGGTAAAATGAAAAAACGGGCAAATAAATACAGGTTCTTTGCCGATACGCTCTCTGCCTGCCGGCATATGATCCCTGCTCATAGCGAGCTTTTTGAGATCCCAGACATTTACCGCAATGAACTTTTTTCCGATAAGATCACGCTCAAAAAAGCTACAAGTATCGCTGAGAACATCGATGATTACTACAAAAAAACTCGGAATGCTGAAACTCGCAGTGAGGAAAACCGGAGTCGTCACAAGGAATTGAAATCCGATTACGCGATCTGGGAAACTTATTACCGATCTTTTGAAGAAATAAAGGACTATAGAACATTACGCGATTGGAAAAAGGAACATGCTAATATCCTGAAACAGGCTGGACGAGCCGCCTCCACCGATCAGGAGCGACGACCGTACCGTGAAGTGATCACCAAAGATAATTGGCGTATCTGGATAGGTCGTTCCGCTCGCGATAATGATGATATGACCTTTAAACATGCCGTTAAAACCGATGTCTGGCTGCATACGCGGCATAGCACAGGTTCACATGTGATCATTAAAAAAGACGGCAAGAAAGATGTCCCCAAACACATCATTGAACACGCCGCCGCACTGGCCGCTCGTTACAGTGATGAGAAGCACAGTTCATTGGTTACAGTAGTTTGTACGGAACGTAAATACGTCAGCAAACGCAAAGGTATGCCGCCCGGTAAAGTGCATTTTCTGTACGAAAAAGATCTGATGGTGAAGCCTGAAGAAATATAAGACCTCACACAAAGCCGCTAAGTACACAAAGCCACAAAAATAAAATAATTATGTATCATCCCGGGTAAAGTTTGGGATAACATATTAATCTATTCGGAATAACATGTTTTTTTACCTATAACATGAAATTTAAGGCGTAATACAGAAGCAGTTAACCCCGACGGATGGAGGGGTTAATCCGATATATAGCCCGGCATGAAATGCCGGGTTAATGATATCAAAACAACAACAACCCTGAGCTTGTCGAAGGGTTGAACTTAGCGACTAATGTTAATTCAAAAATTGTTCAACCCCTCCATGAAGTCGGGGTTGTATTTAGGGGAGAAACAATAAACCCGGGATTTCATCCCGGGCTATTATATATTCAACCCCTCGACAAGCTCGGGGTTTTTATTTTACACTCAGTAAAAGCATTAATAATTCTTCTTCGCGCCTTTGTGTACTTAGTGCCTTTGTGTGAGGTATTTCAGAAATTCCATCTTGCCGCAACAGTCGGTGCAAACCTCAATTCCCCGTCATGACCGTATTCAAAATTAACCGAGATCTGGGTTTTAAGTCCCAGAGCTAAATGCGGATTGAAATTATAATAAAGCTGTGGTTCCGTTAAAAGGACCAGCTTATATGGCGTTGTGGGCGAATTCAAGGGTTTTTCACCCCAGAGATCAAAAAAGCCATTAAAGGTCAAGCGATCTTCCCAAAAATTATGTCCCCAGGCAGCCGTAAATTGCCAGTCATAATTATAAGCTTGTTTTTTGCGTAACCAAACGGTCGCTAAAACATGCATCTTGCCAATGGGAACATTGTAAGCAAATCCAGCTAACCATGTTCTACCAAAGGGTAGACCAAGAATCGCAGGATCACCATCGGGGACCGTCGTTCCCTTATAAACCGTTAAACCATCATTGTATTGAATCCCAACCATGAGTCCATTGGTTTTGGGTATATTGAAAAAACGGTAAAATTCACCGTAAACACCTGTAGCACTGCCATTCAGTAAATTTTGACCTTCAAAATCCGTATAAGCTGCCGAAATAAACCAATAGGTTAATCCTAATCTGTCGCCTGTAAACTGTTCTATAGTTGAGGTAATATTCCTTTTATCTCCCCTAAGTTCATAATGCACCTGGAGGTTCTGTCCTATTAAGGGGACGATTAAGCATAGAATAATCAGAATTTTTTTCATTGTTTTTCCTTTCTATAACAAGATTGTATAAATATCATAGATCGCATGCGTATAAACGGCGGCTCCAAGTCCGCGCAGCATAAAGACAAATCCCAATAAAAGTCCGCCTAGACTTCGGGTCAAAAAGCTCATCCAGGTAAAAGTATCTCCCGCAACTCCAATATAATGCGCGCCGGCAAACAGTAACGCTGAAATCAAAACTGCAATGATCTTCCATATCGTCGTTTTACCCGGTAACTTGCCTGCAATAAAGAGCAAACCACTCAATAATAAGGCCCTGAAAAGCAGTTCCTCATAGACACCTGCTCCCAAACTATAACCGATATCAATGGGCGACAAAGCCAAAGTCGGCGCCATAGCGTTCATAGAGATAGCCATTAAAGCAAAAAGAAGCATGGCATATAAAGCAGATTCCGCAATTAAGACGGGATAATAATGCCAATGGATCTTGATCCCGGTCTTTTCTTTATGCGCTCCCTGAGCAATAGCGGCAATAATAAATAATAATGCGAACATAACCACACCGGCCAAGGGACCGTCATAACCGATGCCCTCAAATATCCGTTTGAACAGGACATCCGCCGCATTTCTTACCTCAGCTTCCATTCCGCGATTTGCCAAAAGCATGGAGATCTCATAATAGATCGCCAGCGGGATACTGATGATCACACCGAAAAGCAGTGAGGATGTATGTTTAAAGTATTCTCTCAATCCGTTTCCATTTCATTATATACGACTTTTCCATTGATCACAGTCAAGAGCGAATGGATATTTTCCCAATCCTCAATACCGTCTTCAAAAACATCATGTGAACATACAAAACAATCGCCAAGATAACCCAGCGCAAGTACACCTTTATTTTCATTCATCCCCGCAATGACACCACCAAAATAAGTATAAGCATGAATGGCATCGCTTAAACGTAAACTTTCCTCGGGATACCAAGCTTGTCTTTCACCTGTACCAAGCCGGTGAACCGCGGCATGAATTGCCTTCCAGGGATGGATATTTTCTACCGGTGCATCCGAGCCAAAAGCAAAAGGAATATCAGCCATCTTTAAAGAACGGAAAGCATAGGCATAACGCGATCTTTCACCCCAATGAAGATCCGCAATCGCTTTATCATCAGGCAAATGAGCTGGATTAACTGAGAGGTTTAAGTCCTTCATTTTCAGTCGTTCAATTAACTCTTCATCAAGTATTTGCGCATGTTCAATTCGCAGTGGAACACGAAGTTCACGGCCGATCATATCGAGAATATCCAGCACATGTTCAACGGCCGCATCACCGAGTGCGTGAATGCTCAAAGCACAGCCTTTTGCTTCTGCACGAAGAATAGCATT
This sequence comes from uncultured bacterium, assembly GCA_964438445.1. Classification (GTDB taxonomy): domain Bacteria; phylum Fidelibacterota; class Fidelibacteria; order Fidelibacterales; family Fidelibacteraceae; genus M50B103. The sequence continues at coordinate 3,782 of CAYTLV010000126.1, forward strand.
TTTAAGTTCATCGGAATGCATCTGTTTTTTGCCCTTATGTTCTGCGTTCTCATAAGGCTCGCGCATCCAGGCGGTCTGACTTCCCAAGGCACCGTCCACAAAAAGTTTGATCCCGTAAAAGCGTAACCAGTCGCCACCGGAACCGAATCGCATATCCTGCTCGTAGACTTTTTCGCTATCCGAATGGTAAATATATATTCCCAGACGCAAGCCACGATGATGTTCATGTTGATACAATGCCCGGTATTTCCGGTAATGATCCATATGCTCCATGCTGTGCACCGATGTAATCCCGTGCTTATAAAATTCTTTAAAATTTGATTGTGGGTCAGTAAATATGCAAGCCGTATGGTCTTTTAAAAGCGGCTCAAGAAGAACCTCCATGGCCTCTTCCCTGATGATCCCGTTCAATCGTCCATCGGGATCGCGCTTAACAAAGCCTTTTTGCATCATCCTTAACACATCATTAAAAGGAAATTTTTCGATCACCGCTTCATTGACCCAAGCGGAATGCAGATCTTTGCTGTAAAAAATAGCTTTTATACCCGGTTCAAGGATATCAAGATCTTTGCGATGCGGAAATCTTTTTTCGTCCCAATTGTTCTGATTCCATCCGCCGCCCAGGACCCAAGATCTGCCTTCAGCTACGGACCCAATATGTTCCAATATGTCCGCCAAAGATTTAAACTCACCCAGCGGAATATATTCCCGCTGTCGTGACCATTCCGTTAAATGCAAATGGGTATCGATAAAACCGGGAAAAATAATTCTGCCGCCCACATCGATCATCTCAATTTCACCATGAATGTAGGGTCTTAAGCCATTTTCATTGCCTACATAGCGAATGATCCCGTTTTCAAAAACGATCGCGCTATCATCCTGCAAGCCTTGCGGGCCGTAAATACGTCCATTGTGTAAACAGAGTGTCTTTGACATGCCTGAAAGTAAAGAATTTCATGTGATAATTGAATTACTTTTTATATTTTTATCTTGAAGCCTTGATAAGGTGTAAAGGCATAAGGTATAGGGTATAAAGGTTGGCCTATACACCTTACACCTCAAACCTTTAAACCTCTAAACCCCTTAAGCCTAATTTTATGCAACTTATATCTCTCGCCAGTGGAAGTAAAGGTAACTCATATTTTGTCAGTTCAGGTAAGACCTCGGTACTTATAGATGCCGGCTTGTCTGCAAAACAACTGTCTTTACGACTTTTGGATGTCGGCTCGAATGCTTCACAGATCAATGCCATTTTTATTACTCATGAACACATTGATCACATCCGCGGTGTACGTGTTTTCGCTAAAAAACAAAACATTCCTGTCTTCATGAATCAAGGTTGTTTTGATGCGGCAAGAGAACGATATCAACTTGAAGAAATTCAAGATATTCACTTATTTGAAACGGGTGTTCCATTTGATTATCAGGATGTTATAATACACCCTATGAGTATTACTCATGATACAGCCGATCCCGTTTGTTTTACCATTGATGATGGAAAACAATCCCTGGGAATTGTAACCGATCTTGGAAAAATGAATAAGCTTGTCAGTACTAAATTACGCAAGGTCGATGCCTTAGTTCTTGAATCAAACCATGATCTTGACATGCTGAAAAACAATAAAAACTACCCGGAAAATATTAAACAGCGCATACGATCAAATCGAGGACATTTATCAAATGTTCAGTCTGCCGAAGCTGCCCGGGATGTCATTG